>CAIWTI010000147.1 GCA_903915545.1 uncultured Actinomycetes bacterium
ACCGAGCACATGTTCTTTGGTGAGGAGCGACTTCCGGTCGTGCAGGAGATGATCCTCGCCGAAGATGAAGCCGGCCGCCGCGCCGCTCTCGATCGGCTGCTCCCGTTCCAGCAGGCCGACTTCGACGGGATCTTCTCGGCCATGGCGGGTCTGCCCGTGACGATCCGTTTGCTCGATCCGCCACTGCACGAGTTCTTGCCGAACGAGGCTGAAGCGACCGACGACCGCATGCGGGCGCGGATTCGCGCGCTCAAGGAGCAGAACCCGATGCTCGGCAGTCGCGGGTGCCGCCTGGGCCTGATGTACCCGGAGATCTACGAGATGCAGATTCGCGCGATCGCACGCGCGGCCGCTGCGGTGCAGAGCCGGCTCGGCGACGCGCCGCTCGTTGAGATCATGCATCCGCTTGTGGGCTTCCGCGAAGAGTTCCATCGCCTCAAGGAGCTCACCGAAACGGTGTGGGCGCAAGAGGCGCCAGCGATCGCCCACCAGGTCGGCACGATGATCGAACTTCCACGAGCCTGCGTGCAGGCCGGGTCGATTGCCGAAGAGGCAGAGTTCTTCTCGTTCGGCACGAACGATCTGACCCAGACGACGCTTGGCTTTTCGCGCGACGATGCCGAAGGGAAGTTCCTGACGCGATACCTCGAGGACGGTGTGCTTGAGCGGAATCCGTTCGAGGTGCTCGACCAGGAAGGTGTCGGCGAGCTGATGCGCATCGGCATTGAACGTGGCCGCGCAAGCCGACCGGGCATGAAGATCGGGATCTGCGGCGAGCACGGTGGTGAGCCGCGGTCAGTGCGGTTCTGCCACGGCCTCGGGCTCGACTACGTCTCGTGTTCGCCGTTCCGCGTGCCCGTTGCGCGCCTTGCCGCGGCTCAAGCCGCGCTTGAGGAGTCGGGTGCCACGAAGTACGTCGCTGCCGGCGGCTGACCCACAGACCGCGCCCTAGGGCGTTCCGCGGGTAGGTCTGTTCGGAAGGCCGTTCTAGATGACGCTGTAGGCGACGATCACTGCTGCCGCGGCGACGATTCCCGCCGAGGCGAGTGAGAGCTGCCACGAGCGACGGAACTGCACGAGCGCAACCATCAGGATCACTCCGCCGATCAAGCCGCCGACATGCGCGCCGACTGAGATGAAGCTCGAGAGGGCGAACGTGAAGACGAGGTTCAAGATGATCAGCCCGAGAATCTGACCGCCGGTTGCGATGTGGCCGCGGCGTTCGAGCACAAACAGGCCGCCGAGGACACCGAAGATCGCGCCCGAGGCGCCGAGGGAGACGGCGTTCGGCGAGGTGATCAGCGCACCGGCGCTACCAGCAAGGATCGAGACGAGGTAGAGCAGCAGGAAACGCCAGCGCCCAATTGCTGATTCGAGGAACGAACCGGCGTAGTAGAGGCTCAGCATGTTGATGCCAAGGTGGCCGGGGCCGTAGTGCAGGAAGCCAGAGGTAAAGAGCCGCCACCAATCGCCGTGGAGGACACCGACCGGCGGGAGTCCCGACACGATGAAGCCATGGGGCACACCGAAGAGTTCGCCGCCCTGGACGGCACCGTTCGCAACAAGCGCGCCGTGCGTCTCAATCGTGTTGCCGAGCCCCATCAGCGTTCCTCCGGACACAAGCTCAAGCACGTAGACCGCAACGTTGATCGTGATCAGCGCGGTGGTGACGGCGTTGATGCTGCGACCACCTGTCACTGCGCGTTCAGCAGCTGCAGTGACCTTGTGGATCCCTTGTGGCTTGCCGGAGTGCTCAGGGCAGCGCAGCCCGACTGGAGCAGGCGTCATGCACTCGTAACAGATCGGGCGCCCACATTCTGAGCAGGAAAGGCCGGTCTCGCGATCCGGGTGGCGGTAGCAAGTGTTCGGGCTGGTGCTCATCGGCGACTAGCGTATCGGCCATGCGGGTTCATGTCGCGTTCACACCGGGCGAGTCGGCGACGGCGTCGGTCGGAATCGTTGTCGATGTTGTTCGTGCGACCTCGTCGATCGCTCAGGCTCTTGCAGCCGGCTACGAGCGTGTCCTCTGCTGTCGTGAGATCGACGAAGCCAATGCGTTGCGGGCAGAACTTCACGGTGAGGCGGTTGTCGGTGGGGAACGGAACGGCGTTGTGGTCGAGGGTTTCGATGTCGGCGCATCGCCACGGGAGTTCGCACAGGGGCCGCGGGCGAAATCGTTGATCCTCTCGACAACCAACGGCACCGCAACGATTCTCACAGCGGTTGATCACTGCGAGACGGTGCTGATCGGGTCGCTGCTCAATCTCAGTGCGCTGGTCGAAACGGCGAAGGCGGCAGCAGCTGGGGGAGATGTTGCGGTGATCTGTGCTGGCTACAAGGGGGCATTTGCGTTCGATGACGCCTACTGCGCCGGGAAGATCGTCGAGGCGCTCGGTGGTGTCCGAAGCGACGCTGCGATCGCTGCAGCTCTCGTTGCGCAGGCCTATCCCGATCCATTGGAGGGGCTCAATGCGCGTACCTACGGGCCGCCTGGGCTGGAAGACGACATCGTCTACTGCGCGCAGATCGATCTACTGACGACCGTGCCGCGCTTCACGCGCATGGTCGGTCGAGCAGCAGAGATCACGGCGTAACGAGACGAACTCGGCGTGCTCTGCCGAGCTCTTCAACGCACCTTGACACGAACGTATGTTCGGTATAGAACATACGTTCCGTGATCGCAGCAATCGTCATCCCCGCATTCGACCTCGGAGCAGCGCTCCGGCTTCGGCCGGGGGTCGAACTGGGGCCGGCGGCATTGGGGCCAGAGCCTGGCAGCGAGCCACTTCTTGGCTCGGTGACACCCGCAGCGGCAGTCAAAGGTGTGCGTCCGGGCATGCGGCTTGGTGAGGCGCTCGCGCTGATTCCCGAGCTCGTGCTCGTGGAGCGCGACCCAGCGGCAGTGGAGCAGGCGTGGGAGGGCGTGCTGCGGCGCCTTGAGGACACTGGCATTGCGGTCGAGTCGATCGAGCCGGGGACGGTGCTCTTTGAAACAAGTGGCGTAGAGCGACTCTACGGTGGATTGGAGCCAGCGCTCAAACGGGCACTGGCTGCGATCGGCCCTCTGTGGGCAGCGCGCGCAGGTGCGGCAGAGCGACGTTTTGCAGCGCTTGCTGCCGCAGGCGTGGCGCGTGCAGGACAGGCGTTGATTGTTTCCGACGATCGAACGCAGGCATTCCTGGCACCGCTGCCGCTGACGCTGCTGCCGCTTGAACGGACACGGTACGAGGAGCTCGAAGAGCTCGGCGTACGAACGATTGGACAGCTTGCGGGACTCCCCGGAAGCGCTGTCGCCGAACGGTTGGGGCCGGACGGACGGCGTGCCTGGAGTCTTGCAAGGGGTGAGCACGACGGGAGGGTGACGCCTCGTACAACCGTCCAGCCGCTCGCCGAAACCCTCGAGTTCCCGGAGGCGGTCGGCAACGAGCTCACCTTGCGGCGGGGTCTCTCGGCTTTGGTTGATCGCCTGCTGGCGCGACCTGAGCGCGAGGGCCGTCCGCCGCGGAAACTTGCAATCTGGGTACGGCTTGCCGGCGGTGGGTCGTGGCGGCGCACTGTCACGCTGCGCGAGGCAACAGCCGATCCGGCACGGCTGCGGTTGGCGCTTGGCCCAAAGCTGAGCGAGATCAGCGCGCCGGTGCTGAAGTTGCGACTCGAGATCGTCTCGCTCGCTGAGCACACCGGTGAGCAGCTTGAGCTTGTTCAAGCAGAGGGTGATGTCTTGAAAGGTCGGCTCCGGGAGGGTCTGCGTCAGGTGCGAGCAGCCGCCGGTGCCGGTGGAATCTCAACGGTTGTGGAGGTGGCGCCATGGTCACGCATTCCCGAGGCCAGAGCGCTGCTCATTCCGCGCGAGGAGTAGGGCCAGGGGGCGCAGGCGTAGGAGCACTCGGGCGGCCGGTCGCAAACGGCTTCTCGCGGCCTCCGCGTCGGCTCAATGCCCCGCGACCTGCCCTCGTCGAAGCGCACGCCAACGGCATCCCGTTTCGCATCAACCGCAGCGGTGTGGCCGTTGTGCGCGAGGAATGGCGGATCGTCGATCGCTGGTGGACAGAGGAGCCAATCATCCGCCGTTACTTCGACGTTGTGCTCGAGACAGGTGAGAACGCTGTCGTCTACCGCGACGACGAGAGCGGCACGTGGTTCACCCAGCGTGCGTGAGTCACATGCTGCGCTGAGCGAGCAGAGAGGCCATCAGGAGACCGCGGCCTCAGCGAAGCGCGCCCACTGGGCTGCATGCGCATGGAGCACGACAACCCACTGCTTCATTGGGCGCCCACCCATTGGATCGAAGGCGTGGGAGCCCGAAAGCGCCATCGCCTCGGCGTGTAGAGCGGGGTCGGTCAGCTTGACGAGCAAGCCGTCATCGGCACGGCCACCGACAGCCTTGCCATTCACGGTAAAGCACTCCGTTCCGAACAGCTTCTTCGTTCCGACGTGGGCGTACCGATGGGTGAGATCGTCGATCAGGTCGTCGTAGGTCATGGCGAAATCCTACGACCCTAGGCAGATGCGGTGAGCACGCGAGCACGCTACGTCGAGCTCCACGCACACTCCGCGTACTCCTTCCTCGACGGCGCCTCGCAGCCCGAGGAACTGGCCGTTCGCGCAGTCGAGCTTGGGTACGACGCGCTTGCGCTGACCGATCACGACGGTGTCTACGGCTCGATGGAGTTTGCGCACGCGGCGAAGGCTCTTGGCCTGCGAGCCATCACGGGTGCCGAAGTCTCGCTCGAAGGCGATGTGCACATCACGGTGCTTTGCGAGACCTCCCAGGGCTACGCAAACCTCTGCCGCCTCCTCACTCGTGCACATGCGGGAACGCGGCGAGAGGGGAGAGAGAGCCGTGAGCCTTTGCCGCCGGCTGTCACGATCGATGATGTCGTAGCGCATGCAGAGGGCCTCATCTGCCTCTCGGGGTGTGCGCGCAACGGTCTTGCCGTCGTTGACCCTAAAGGCGCAGCGAGGCTGGCCAAAGCGTTTCCCGGCTCGTTCTACATCGAGCTGCAGCGGCCATTCGAACGGGGCGATGCGAAACGCAACCGTGCGCTCGTCGACCTCGCCGCATCGCTTGGCGTTCCCACCGTCGCAACCGGGGACGTACACGCGCACCATCCCAATCGTGGGCGCCTGCAGGACGCTCTCGTTGCGATCCGCCATCGCACTTCGCTCGATGGCAGCGAGCGCGAACGGCGCGGCAACCACGAGTTTGTTCTCGCCGGTCCGGAAGAGATGCTTGAGCGGCTCCCACGTGACGCAGCCCTGCGAAGTCGTGAGATCGCCGACCGCTGCCAATTCGACCTCACCCAGGAGCTCGGCTACCGCTACCCCGACTTTTCCGACGGGCCCGAACCGGCCGACGTGCAGCTCCACACGATCTGCGAGCGGGCCTTCGCGGGCCGGTATCCGACCGAGACGGCACTTCGCCGTCGGGCACGCCAGCGGCTCGACGAGGAGCTGGCACTCATTGGTCGCCTCGGCCTCTCGGGGTTCTTCCTACTCCATTGGGAGGTGCTTGAGCTTGCCCGAACGTGTGCCGACGAGGTGCGGGGGCCAGGCAGCCCACGCCTCGTCCTGCCACCAGGTCGTGGGCGCGGTTCAAGTGTCGGCTCGATCGTCTGCTACCTCACCGGCCTCTCGCACGTTGATCCCGTCGAGGCCAACCTCTCGCTCGGACGATTCCTGAACGACGAGCTCGCCTCGGTACCCGACATCGACCTCGACTTCCCCCGCGACATCCGCGAGAAGCTGATCGTTGCGGCCACCAATCGCTGGGGGCGTGATCACGCGGCGCTCGTCGCGACGTTCTCGACCTACCGCAGCCGAGGAGCGATCCGTGACGTCGGTAAGGCGCTCGGCTTGCCGTATGCAGAGCTTGAACGGCTTGCGCGGGTGACCGACGGCTGGGACGCAGCACGGGTGGGGGAGGAGCTTGATCGGGTTCCTGGTGACCATCACGGCCCCCGCTGGGATGCCTTTCGCGAGCTAACGCGAGAGATCTCCGGGCTTCCCCGCCACATCTCGCAGCACCCCGGCGGAATGGTGATCTCAACCCGGCCGCTCATCGACCTCGTTCCCGTCCAGCCCGCGGCGATGGCTGGTCGCCAGATCTGCCAGTGGGACAAGGACTCCTGCGCCGACGCAGGCTTCCTCAAAATTGACCTCCTCGGGCTTGGAATGCTCTCAGCTGTCGAGGACGCTGTCGTCCAGATCGCCAAGCTGCACGGCGAGCCAATCGACCTCTCGCGTATCCCACTCGACGATGCTGGGGTCTACGCCGAGATCCAAGCTGCCGACACGGTTGGGGTCTTTCAGATCGAGAGCCGCGCGCAGATGCAGAGCCTGCTTCGAACACGTCCTGAGAACCTCGACGATCTCACGGTGCAGGTCGCGCTCGTCCGGCCAGGGCCGATCCAGGGCAAAGCAGTCAATCCGTACATCGAGCGGCGCCAGAGGCTGCGCGACAATCCGGCGTTCACCTATCCCATCGAGCACGAGTCGCTGCGCGAGGCACTCCACGACACGCTCGGCGTCGTGGTCTTCCAAGACCAGGTGCTGAGTGTTGCGATGGCGGCTGCACGGTTCAGCGTTGGTGAGGCAGAGGGGCTTCGGCGTGCCATGAGCCGCAAGCGGAGCGAAGCGGCGATCGAGGCATTTCGACCCCGATTCGTTGCCGGGTGCATCGGCAACAACATCGACGAGAAGACCGCGCATCTGATCTACGACAAGCTCGTCGGCTTTGCTGGCTTCGGCTTTCCGAAATCGCATGCTGCGGCGTTCGCGCTGCTCGCCTACCAATCTGCGTGGCTGCGGCGCTACTACCCGTCGGAGTTTCTCTGCGCGCTGCTGAATGCCCAACCGATGGGCTCCTACCCGCCCGCCTCGCTTGTACGTGATGCACAGCGGCGGGGTGTCACGGTGCTGCCCCCGCACATCAACCTGAGCGCCGCTGAGTGCACCGTTGAGGCGGGTGCTGTGCGAATCGGCCTTGGCTACATCCGGTCGGTGGGAACCGATGAAGCCCGGACGCTCGCGTCCGGGCAGCCCTTCAGCGACGTCGGCGATCTCACCAGACGCGCATCGGCCTCCGCGGCGGCGCTCTCAGCGCTTGTCGCGGCAGGCGCCTGCGACGCGTGGGGTGCGCGGCGTGATCTGCTCTGGCGGCTCGGCATCACGCCACGTCCAACAGCGGTACGAGGTGGCTCACGCCAGCTTGTTCTGCCGCTTGAACCGACCGCTGAGCTGCCTGAGTTGCCCCCGCAGAGTGATTGGGAGCGGATGCTTGCCGACTACCGTCACACCTCGCTCTCGGTGGGGCTCCATCCGCTGCAGCTTCTTCGGCCGCATCTTGGCGAGACGCGTTCAAGCCTTGAGCTGCAC
>CAIWTI010000148.1 GCA_903915545.1 uncultured Actinomycetes bacterium
CAGATCATCACGGCGATCAAGACAGCGACGCGCTTCAAGCACGCCCCGCTCAACACCTACGTCTCGTTCAGTCACACGCCGGCTGGCCAGGAGTCCGACAGCGACGTCACGCTCGGCGACGCGCTCCCGGGCCCGGGCGTCAACGACCCGTCGGTCTGTGTGATCTCGACGGAGGAGCTCCAGAGCCTCGTGTCGTGTCTCGGGTCGACGCTCTCGCCGCTCGAGTCCGACGCACTGCGGCTCTACCTCGATGGTCTCTCGTATGAGGACATGGCGGTCGAGCTCGGCTGCGACACGAAGACGATCGACAATGCTCTCCAGCGCGTGAAGCGCAAGATCCTGACGCACCAGCAGGGTCGCCAGGTTCTGAGCTAGTCCTTCGTCTGTCGCCCGGGCGCGTCGGGCCGTACCATTCGGGTACGCCGAAGTAGCTCAGCTGGTCAGAGCACCTGTCTTGTAAACAGGGGGTCCGGGGTTCGAATCCCCGCTTCGGCTTGAGGTATCAGCCGACCGGGGCGACGCCGTAGACGCGCTTGTACAGCGCTTCCCAGTCGGTCGCGATTCCAACCTGTGCGTCGCGCAGCGTGATCGAACCGGCGCAAACCATGGTGTGGAGCCGATTTTCGAGCTTGTCCTTCACGCGATACCCGGGGTTTGCGTTCGCGAGTTCGGGGTAGAGGTTCGCGATGTCGTTCGATCCGCCGAGCTCGAGCGAGACGATGTGGTCGATCTCGAGGGTGTGTCCGTAGCTCTTCGGCGTGAGGCCGTACTCCGCCTCGACCGCGTGCTTCTCGGACGTTGGGACGTTGCGAATCGTGCTCGTGCGGAACGTTGACGAGCAGATCACGTTCTTCGTGAGCGCCGAGTACGTCGCGCCGGGCGAGCATGCGAGGTCGGGCGTGGCGCCGAGGTGGCACCCGGAGCTCTTCGTTCGCGGAGCGATCAACACCGTCGCTCCGGTGAGTGGAGTGGAGGTTTTCGCAGAGCTTGATGAGCTGCTCCCTGCGACGGCCGAACCGTCGAGCCACTTCGCCACCCCACCGTGGTGCGAGCACGTGCCGGAGTGGTGGAGCGAATAGCTGTAGGTCGCGTCGCGACAGATCGCCGTTGCGCCCGTTGGCGGCGATGCTGCCGCCGCTGAAAGCGCAGCCGTCAGCACAACCGTTACAGCCGCTACCCCCGCGATCAACCGCACAGGTCACTTCTACCACTGTCGGCTTACGACACGTCGTTTTCGGACAGGTCGGCTCTCGCGTCGCGCCCCGTGCGATTCGTCCAGAATGCATTGCTGCAAAGAAAGAGTCGGCAGGCAAAGGAAGGGTGGAAGAGCGATGAAACTTGTGGTTGCGATCGTCCGTCCGGAACGGGCAAACGACGTGCTGGAAGCGCTCTACCGTGCCGATGTTCGAGGGCTCTCGATGAGCCGCGTACAGGGTCACGGCGGCGAGACCGACCGTGTCGAGACCTACCGCGGCACCACCGTCAAGATGGAGCTCGCCGAAAAGGTGCGCTTCGAAGTCGCCGTCTCTGACCACTTCGTCGAGCCAACGATCAAGGCGATCCAAGCTGGCGCCCGAACCGGGGACGTCGGCGACGGGAAGATCTTCGTGCTCGACATCGACAAGGTCGTCCGCATTCGCACTGGCGAAGAGGACACCGAAGCCGTCACGCCGGTCGTCTAGCGATGGCTGACCTGCTTTCCACCGCCGCGCTTGCGGGACGGATCGACACGGGCGACACCGCCTGGATGCTTGTCGCAACGGCGCTCGTGCTGATGATGACGCCGGCGCTTGGCCTCTTCTACGCCGGTCTCGTGCGATCGAAGAACACGCTGAACACCTTCATGATGAGCATCGGCGCGCTCGGGGTCGTAACGGTCGCCTGGGTGCTTGTCGGCTACTCAATCGCATTCGACGGGCACGGCAGCATCGTCGGTGGGCTACACAACCTCTTCTTGCGCGGCCTCGGCCCCGGCGCCCTGCCCGGCCTGACGATCCCGTCGCTGCTCTTCGTCGTCTTCGAGGCGAGCTTCTGCATCATCACCGCCGCGCTGATCTCGGGCGCGGTGGTCGAGCGGATGCGCTTCGGCCCGTTCCTCGTGTTCATGACGATCTGGTCGATCGTTGTCTACGCACCGCTTGCCCACCAGGTGTGGGGTGGCGGCTTCCTCGCGCGCCATGGCGTGCTCGACTGGGCCGGCGGCGTGCCGGTTGAGATGGCATCCGGCTTCTCGGCCTTCGCGGCGGCGATCGTCGTGGGTGCGCGCAAGGATTACGGGCGCCAGGCGCTCCTGCCCCATAACGGCGTGTACGCCTTGCTTGGCGCCGGGCTCCTGTGGTTTGGCTGGTTCGGCTTCAACGGCGGCAGCGCGCTCGCGTCGGGCCGCGGTGCCGCACTGTCGTTCGCGAACACGCTCTTCGCGCCTGCCGCGACACTCGTCGCGTGGATCGTTCTCGACCTGTTGCGGGCGCGCAAGGCAACAGCGATCGGTGCGGCCACGGCGATCATCGTCGGTGCCGTGGCGATCACGCCCGCCGCGGGGTACGTCAGTCCTCTCGGTGCGCTTGGCCTGGGTCTGCTCGCTGCGATCCCGAGCTACATCTTCATCGTGTGGCGTCCTCGCACGCGGCTCGATGAGTCACTCGACGTGCTTGCTGCACACGGGCTGGGCGGCGTTACCGGGATCCTCTTTGTCGGCCTGTTCGCCGCCAAGAGCTGGAGCGGTATCGGCAATGGGCTGCTCTATGGCGATGCGAGCCGCCTTGTCTGGCAGGCGATCGCGGTTGCCGTGACCTGCGTGTACGCGTTCGGTGCGACATTCGTGCTCCTGCGCGTGATCGGTCTGTTCACGGCTCTTCGCGTGAGCGAGCGCGACGAGGGCCTGGGACTCGACGTCAGCCAGCATGGCGAAGAGGCCTACACAACGGGCGAGGGCGCGATTCTCGTTCGCCTGAGCGACGGCGCGTAGGGCGAGCGCCAGCTAGTTCGCGAGGGCGGCTTTGAGGTCGCCCCAAAGCAGCTCGACGTCTTCGAGCCCAACCGACATCCGCAGCAGACCTTCAGGGATGCGGTCGCCTTCCCAGCGGTGACGGCTCTCGATCGAGGAGGAAACGCCACCGAGGCTCGTTGAGTTACGGATCGACGGGAGCGACGTCTCGACGTGGCGTGGGTTCGGAACGTCGAACGAGACGACACCGCCGAAGCCTGGGTAGCGGACGGTCGCGACCGCGGGGTGCGCGGCAAGCCGGGCTGCGAGTTCCGTTGCGGTCTCGGTCTGGCGGCGGAGGCGCGCCTCAAGCGTGTCGAGCCCACGAAGCAGGGAGTACGCAGTGTCGGCAGACGCGGCGGCGCCATAGAGGGTGCGCGCCTGTTGCAGCGCTGCGGTCTTCTCGGGGTCGCGCGACACGGTCACGCCAAGGAGCGCGTCGTGGTGGCCCGTCAGGTACTTCGTCGCCGAGTGAATGACGATGTCGGCGCCCTTGTCGAGTGCACGCAGATAGACGGGTGTCGCGAGAGTCGCATCGCACACAATCAGGGCGTCGGTCGATGTGATCGCGTCCCAGTTCGGCATCGAGAGTGTCGGGTTGGCGGGCGACTCGACCCACACGATCGCGGCCTCGGCCGGCGGCGGGCCAGTCTGGTCAAACTCGATGAGCTTGACGCCGTACTTGCTTAGCGCGCGAACGAGTGTCGAGGTGCCGTAGTAGCAGCCTTCCGCGACAGCGACGGTCGTTCCCGATTCGGTGAATGCAAGGAGGATTGCGGTTTCGGCAGCCATGCCCGAGGCAAACAGCAGGGCGTCGCCGCCTTCGAGTGCGCCGAGCGCTGCCTCGGCTGCGACACCGGTCGGGTGGGCGTACCGGGCGTAGAAGTACGCGGCGGGCTCACCTGCCTCGTCGAACGGCCAGACGACGGTTCGGTCGACGGGCGCGCTCACGAGGTCTCCGTCGAGCGGTCGAAGAACGGAACGAAGAAGTGAGCGAGCGGGCCGATGCTCAAAGCGTAAAGCAAGGTGCCTAGGCCAACGGTGCCGCCAAGGAGCCAGCCGACGACGAGGACGGCTGCTTCGACCGACCAGCGGGCGACGCGAATTGAGATTCCGGTGCGGCGCGAGATGCCAAGCATCAACCCGTCGCGCGGGCCTGGTCCGAGTCCGGCGCCGATGTAGGCGCCCGTCGCGATGCCGTTGAGGAGGACGCCCGCGACCATGCAGGTTGTTCGGGCCGCGAGGCCGTGGGGTGCGGCCACGAGCCAGAGGACGAGATCCATTACGGCGCCCACGAGGATTGCGTTCGCGATCGTTCCAATCCCTGGTCGCTGTCGCAGCGGGATCCAGAGGAGCAGTACGCCGGCGCTTGCGAGGATCGCCCAAGTGCCGATCGCGATGCCGGTGTGGCGTGAGAGGCCTTGGTGGAAGACGTTCCACGGTTCGAGCCCGAGTCCGCCGAGCACGAGGAGCGCCGAGCTCGCGCCGTAGAGGAAGAGGCCGAGGATGAGCTGAACGAGGCGGCTGCCGAGCCGTTCGCGCGTGGGGCGTTCGAGGAGCGTCGCCAGGTCGAGCATTGCCCAACCCTAGTCGGCGCACCCTGTCCCAAAGAGCGTCTTGACAAAAAAGGTGTCTGACACCGTTCGGTGGGAAATGGCTCAAACAGGGCAGTTGCGCACGGCCGGTGTCAGACACCGGGGTGAAACCGGGGTTCGGCGCGCGGGTTCGGCGCTACGCCGCCGGCTGCTTGCCGCGCAGCAGCGCAGGGGCGACGCGGGCGTAGTCGAGGCCCGACACGACGGTCATCACGACTGCGATCAGCAGCAGCCACCACGCGACGTCGAACCGCCATACACCTGCCGCAGCAAGGCCACCGCCGACGGCAGCAAGCGCCTGAGACCACGTCTTCAACTTTCCAAGATCCCGCGCGGCGATCACAACGCCCCGCTCCATGGCCGCCTGGCGCAGCCCGCTGATCAGCAGCTCGCGCCCGACGATCGTCGCCACCATCCAGGCGGGGAAGACGTCCTGGTCGATCAGGATCACAAGCGTCGCCATGACGAGCAACTTGTCGGCCACCGGGTCAAGCAGCGACCCAAGCGAGGTCGTCTGGCCGCTGCGACGCGCGATCCGCCCGTCGAACCAGTCGGTCGCCATCGCGAGCGAGAAGACAATCGTTGCCGCCCAGTTGTGTCCGGTGAAATGGATCGCGAACAGCAGCACCACAAACGGCGTGGCGGCCGCGCGGGCGACAGTGAGCTGATCGGCGAAGGTCATCGAGGCCACTTTACGCGGCCGATAGGCCAGGTCCTACCGAGGGCGGTCTACAACGAGCGCTGATACGAGCGAAACGTCCAGGTCGCAAACGCGGCCGTGACGACGCAAAGGATCAGCAGATACACCAGGTTGAGGCCGACCGAGCCCCAATCGGTGTTCGGCAACACCACTGCGCGAGCCGCTTCGACGCCCCAGTTGACCGGGTTGAGTCGGGCTGCAACCCGCATCCAGTGAGGCATCTGGCTCGTCGCAAGCAGCGTCGAGGACAGAAAAAGCAGTGGCAGCCCAATGAAGTTCGCGAGCGTGATCATCGTTGCCTCGCGACGCGTCAACAGTGCAAGGCCCTGCGAGACACCCGCGAACGCGGCGTTCACGAGCATCCCCACGAGCACGATTACCGCCCAGCCCGCGACGCCGGTGTGCACACGCACGCCAAGGGCAAGCGCAACGACGAGGATCACGAGCGCCTGCAGCGCAGCCTGCAGCGCGGAGCGCACGATCTGCGAGAGCACGAGCGACAGCCGCGACGCGGGAGTCGCCAGGAACCGCTCGACGAACTTGCGATCGAGGTCGCTGACCATCGCCATGCCACTCCAGGTGGCACCAAAGAACGAGTTCATCACGACGATCGCGGGCGCGAGGAACGTGACGTACGACGTGGTGCCGAATCCGCCGAGCTTGGTGACGTTCTTAAAGAGTTGCCCGTAGAGAACAAGCCAGACCATCGGTTGGATCAGCAGCAAGGCGATCCAGATCGGCTCGCGCATCAGGTTGCGCGTCTGCCGCATGATCATCCACCACGTGTGGCTTGCCGCCCGCATCACCGGCCACGCCCTCGCATCGGCTGGACAGCCGCACCGCGATGCTCTGCCTCGAACGCTCGCCCGGTGTAGTGGAGGTACACGTCGTCAAGCGACGGGCGATGCACCGCGACAGAGCTGACGCCGATCCCCGCCGCGCCAAGCGCAGAGAGGATCCCCGGCAGCGCACGACCACCATCGAGGACGCGCGAGACGAGCACCTTCCCATCGTCGAGCACGGTCTCGACGGGAGCGTCGATCTGGGCGAGTGCGGCACGGGCGTCGTCGACGCGGCCGTCGGCAAGCTCAACGTGCACCGCATCGCCCGAGAGCGCGGCCTTCAACGCAGACGGTGTTCCCTCGACGACAACCTTGCCTTGCGACACGATCGCGAGTCGGTCGGCGAGCGTGTCGGCCTCTTCCAAGTAGTGGGTGGTGAGCAGGATCGTCAGCGCCTCACGCTCTGCAAGTCGCGTCACTTCCGCCCACATCGCAACGCGCGCTTCAGGGTCGAGGCCCGTCGTCGGCTCGTCGAGGAAGAGGACGCGCGGCCGGTGGATCAGCCCAAGGGCGATATCGAGTCGCCGCTTCATGCCGCCCGAGTAGCCCTGCACGACGCGATCGGCTGCATCGGCAATGCCGACGAGCTCAAGCAGCTCATCGACACGCGCACGCAGATCGCGGCGACCAAGGCCCTGCACTCGCCCCTGCAGCATCAGGTTCTCGCGGCCCGTGCCGTACCGATCGACGCCTGAATCTTGCGGGACGTAGCCGATTGCTTGGCGCACGGCGGCCGGATCGCTGAGCACGCTGTGGCCTTGCACCGACGCGTTGCCGCTGTCGGGCTTCGTGAGCGTCACGAGCACGCGAACGGTCGTCGACTTTCCGGCGCCATTGGGCCCGAGCAGGCCGAAGACCTCGCCTTCCTTCACCTCGAACGAGACACCGTCGAGCGCGACGACGCTGCCGTACCGCTTCTCGAGTCCTTCGACGACGATCGCCTCCATCAGCGCGAGCCTAGTCGAACGATTCGCGGCAAGAGGCTTGGATTTCGCTTCGAGTCATAGGACCGCGGCGGCCGTAGGTAGGGTCAGGGGCAATGGATCTCCTTGAGTACCAAGGGAAGCAGCTGTTCGGCGCTGCGGGCATTCCGGTCTCTGACGGACGGGTGTGCACAACTGCTGCCGAGGCACGCGCGGCTGCTGATGAGGTCGGGTATCCGGTCGTCGTCAAGGCGCAGGTGCTCACGGGTGGTCGCGGTAAGGCGGGCGGCGTCAAGCTCGCGGCCGATGCCGACGAGACTGAACGGATCGCCGAAGGAATCCTCGGGCTCGACATCAACGGCCACGTCGTGCGCACCCTGTGGGTCGAACACGCGAGCGACATCGAACGCGAGTACTACCTCTCGGTCACGTTCGACCGTGGCGCGAAGAAGCCGCTGCTGATGTTCACCACGGAGGGCGGGGTGGAGATCGAGACGGTGGCGGAAGAGAACCCCGACGCGCTCGTCCGGCTGCACGTTGATCCGCTCGAAGGTTTCCAGCCGCACCACGCGCGTGCCCTCGTCTACGGGGCCGGTCTGACTGATCCGAGCGAGCAGAAGCAGGTCTCGGCGATCGTCGAGAAGCTCTACCGTTGCTTCGAGCAGAACGACGCGATGCTTGCCGAGATCAACCCGCTGATCGTGACGCCCGACGGTCTGGTGAAGGCGCTCGACGCGAAGGTGACGATCGACGACTCTGCGCTGGGCCGCCATCCCGAACTCGCGGAGCTGCGCGACGAGGGCGCGGCCGATCCGCTCGAGACGTTGGCGCGCTCGAAGGGCGTCACGTACGTGAAGCTCGACGGCACGGTCGGCATTGTCGGCAACGGTGCCGGCCTCTCGATGTCGACTGTCGACGTTGTCGTGGTCGCCGGTGGCAGCCCTGCCAACTTCTGCGATCTCGGCGGCGGCGCTTCGGCAGACAGTGTCGTGAACGCCCTTGAGGTGATCACGGCCGATCCGCAGGTTGGCTCGATCCTCTTCAACATTTTTGGCGGCATCACGCGAGGCGACGAGGTTGCCCGCGGCATCCTCGCTGCCCTTGAGCGCATCGACATCACCGTGCCGATCGTGGTGCGTCTCGATGGGACTCACGCCGAAGAAGGACGTGCGTTGCTCGCCGAAGCGGCGCCCGCGAATCTCTACGTCGAGCCGACGATGCTCGATGCCGCCCGTCGCGCCGTGGAGCTTGCACGATGACGGATGTGTGGACAGAGCGCGCGGAGCTGTACCGGCAGAGCCTTGCGCACAGCCAGGGCCCCGATCTCGACGCGATCGTCGCCTGGGCAGAAGGTTGCACGACCGCAATCGATGTGGCGACCGGCGGCGGCCACACCGCTCGACGGCTCCGCGAAGCGGGCCTTGAGGTTGTCAGCTGCGATCCATCGCCTGGCATGACGCCCAACGTCATCTGTTTCGCCGAAGACCTTCCGTTTGCCGACGGCAGCTTCGACTTCGCGACGACGCGCGTCGCCGCGCACCACTTCGTCGATGTCGAGGCTTCGATGCATGAGCTCGCGCGTGTCGCGAGCAGGCGTGTCGCCGTCGTCGACAACCTCTTCATGGGCGAGGACTCCGAGACGGCCGAGAAGCTGCGCGACCCCTCGCACGTCCGCAACTACGACGAGCGCCAGTGGCGCCAGCTGCTCACTGCGGCCGGGCTTGAGATCGTCGGGGTTCGCACCTGGGATTACCCGATCTCGTTCTCTGCGTGGCTTGAGCGCTGCGGTTGTGTCGGCGCGGAAGCCGAGCAGGTGCGTGAGCTGATGGGCTCACGGGTCTCGGGTGACGACGTCACGCTCGCCCGCATTGGCCTGTTCGCGGAGAAGGCGGCGTAGATGGCGATCATCGTCGACAACGACACGCGGCTTGTCGTCCAGGGCCTGACAGGCAGCGAGGGGCGCTTCCATGGGCTGCGCAACCGCGCCTACGGAACGCAGGTCGTTGCTGGAGTAACGCCCGGCAAGGCAGGCCAGGACGTCGAGGGCATCCCGATCTACGACACGGTCGCCCAGGCTGTGTCCGAGGGTAGAGCGAACACGTCGCTCGTCTTTGTCCCGGCCCGGTTCGCCGCCGACGCGGTGTACGAAGCCGTCGACGCGGGCGTCCACACAGTGATCTGCATTACCGAGCACGTACCCGCCCACGACATGCTCTCGCTCTATGCCTATGTTCGCGCCAAGGGCGTCACGCTCGTTGGGCCGAACTGCCCGGGTGTGCTCTCACCTGGCAAGGCAAATGTGGGGATCATTCCTGGTGAGGTGTTCCGCGCCGGGTCGATCGGTCTCGTCTCGCGCTCCGGAACGCTGACCTACCAAATCGGCCATGAGCTGGCCCAAGCCGGACTCGGCAACTCCTCGATCGTCGGCATCGGCGGCGATCCGATCGTCGGCTCGTCGTTCATCGATGTCCTCGAGCGCTTTGAGGCTGATCCCGAAACGGAGATCGCCGTGCTCGTTGGCGAGATCGGTGGCGACGAAGAGGAGAAGGCCGCGAAGTTCGTTGCTGAGCACATGACGAAACCCGTGTTTGCGTACGTCGCGGGCTTCTCGGCACCACCAGGGAAGACGATGGGGCACGCGGGCGCGATCATCTCGGGCTCGTCGGGCACCGCGCAGGCCAAGCGCGAGGCCCTCGAGGCGGTCGGGATTAAGGTCGGCACGACACCGTCAGAAGTCGCCGCGCTCGTCGCAGCGTTTGCGAAAGGGGAGTAAGTGGACGTGATCTCGCTCGCCCGGGGCGTTCCCGCTCCGGAGTGTCTCGCTGTCGACGCGCTCGCCGAGTGCGCAAAGGCCGTGCTCGAAGCCGACGGCACAACGATCCTCTCCTACGGCCCCGGCGCTGGTTACGGCCCGCTGCGCAACTGGCTCGCCGATCGCCACGGTGTTGACGTCTCGCGCATTCTGATCACGAATGGCTCCCTCCAGGGTTTTGTTCTGCTGGCCCAACACCTCGCGCCTGGCCGTCGTGTGCTCGTCGAGAATCCGACTTACGACCGTCCGCTGAAGATTCTGCGTGAGCTTGGCGCTGACGTTGTTGCGCTCGATATGGACGACGAGGGCCTGATTCCGGAGGCGCTTGAAGCGGCACTTGCCGCCGGCGATCCCCCTGCGCTGCTCTACACGATCCCGACCTTCCAGAACCCGAGTGGACGGACGCTCACCACCGAGCGCCGCCGCCGAATCGCGGAGATCGCCTCGGCCGCCAACCTCCTCGTGTTGGAGGACGACCCATACGGGCTTGTTCGCTACGAGGGTGAGCCCGAGCCGTCGCTCTTTGACCTGACAGGCGGCAATGTCATCTACAGCTCGTCGTTCTCGAAGACGATCGCACCAGGTCTGCGGGTGGGCTGGTTCGTGCTTCCCGAGAGGCTCGCCGCGGAGCTTGCAGCTTCTGCGACTGCGACCTACATCACCCCGGTGCTGCTCGGTCAGGCGACGGTCTACGAGTTCATTCGGCGTGGGCTGTTCGAGCCGAATGTCGAGCGCGTCGCTGGCCTCCTTCGCGGCAGGCGCGACGCAATGCTCGAGGCGCTCGCTGAGGATCTCCCGGACGCCCACTGGTCGCAGCCTGCGGGTGGGTACTTCGTCTGGCTTGAGCTGCCCGATGGGACTGACGCGGGCGGGGTGCTCGCGCGCGCAGCTTCAGGAGTGATCGCCGTTCCGGGGACCGACTGCGGCGGTGCGCCGAACACGATTCGTCTCGCCTTCAGCTACGTCACCCCTGCCGAGATCCACGAGGGGATCCGGCGGCTCGCAGCCGCGATCTGAGCTACGCCGTCGCGGCGGCGTAGACCGGCTCAAGCGTGCGCTCAGCGATACCGAGCGGGCGCGCAACGAGCTGCGGTTGGCGAGGTGGTGCAAGGCGTGACGTCGTCGAGCGGAACGTCGGGCACGGCACCTCAGTGGCGAGTGCGCAGAGTCCCTTCGTGCGGAAGTAGCAGTCGTCGCAGGTGAGAGTCTTGGGTGTCATCAGGTCTCGTAAGCGTGGCCAGCATCACGTTTTGAGCAGCCCGGCCGACTCGGGAGAATACGGAACCCAGAGCGGTCCACAAGGGCTTGTCTAGAGAGAAAACATGGTGTTTCCGGCGAAATGTTGCGGGCCGGTAACAGGCGAATTTCGCGTCAGCCGTAAAGTGTTGCCAGCGCGTGCAACGCCTGTTGAAAACTCTTCACAGGGATGATCGTGAGCGATCCCGCATAGCGCCTTGCCTCAGTGGCATTCGCGCCTGCTGGAACGAGGAAGACATCCACACCCGCGCGGCGCGCGCCGATCGTTTTCTGCTTAATTCCGCCAATCGGGCCTACACCGCCTCCGAGGAAGATCTCGCCGGTTGCCGCGATCTTGTGTCCGTGGTCGATGTCATGGCCAAGCTCCTCGACGATGTCGAGGGCGAACGCGAGCCCCGCCGATGGGCCGCCGATGTCGCCCGAATCGATCGTGACCTTGCGCGGCAGAATGATTGTCGCGTTCTGTTCGACGGCGATTCCGATCAACGCTTGGCCGTGATGGGCGATCGTCTTGACGTGAACGAGTTCGGCCCCGCGCGCATTTTCGATCGACAGTGCGACAACCGCTCCGGGCTTCTTCGTTGACATCACCTTCGCCAGCGACGCGAGCGTGAGCGTCGGGGTCCCATCAACCGCGACGATCGAGTCGCCCGGGTAGAGCACCTTGCCCGCGGGAGCCGAAGGGTCGACGTCTGTGACGCGCACGCCGTTCGCCTTGGCGGTCACCTTTTCGCCGAGCGACTGGAGGGCTACAGCGGCGGCGATGTCGTGCGACCGGTGCATGTCGGCGAGATCCTCGGCGCGCAACGTGATCGCGCTGACGTTCTGCGGGTTGATCGCCGCGGGGGAGTAGAGGTCGGCTCCGCTGTTCAGTGAGGGGATCAGCGTTTCGAGAATCGTCGCTTTGCGGGTCTCGACATCGACGAAGTAGACGCCGCCGCTGTCAGTCGGATCGTGTCCGCCGGCAACGCTGACGAGCGGCGCCACGGGATGGGCTGGGTCGGGGAGAAAGAGGTACTTGTGCGAGGGCGCGATCGCCACGACGAGCACGAGTCCGAGCAGCGCGACGCCCACGGCGAAGAGCACTTGGCCGGAGAGAAGCACACGTGTGAGGCGGCTCACCTCTGCAGTGTTGCGATCAGAGCGTCCGCCACGTCGCTCGTGCTCGCTGCCGACGGGTCGTCGCGGTGGGCCTTCATGTCGAACGTCACCGTCGTACCCTTGCGAATGAGGGCGGCGACAGCTCGCTCCACCCGGTCGGCGGCGGCGTGTTCGTCGAGGTGTCGGAGCAGTAGGCAGCCCGAGAGAATCTGTGCGAGCGGGTTGGCGCGGTTGGCGCCCGCGTACTTCGGGGCCGAACCGTGGGTCGGCTCGAACACCGCCACGCCGTCGCCGTAGTTCGCCCCGGGGGCAAGACCGAGACCGCCGACTAGGCCAGCAGCGATGTCCGAGACGATGTCGCCGTAGAGGTTCGGCAGCACCAGCACGTCGTACTCCTCGGGACGCTGGACAAGCTGCATGCAGAGGTTGTCGACGATGCGATCCTCAAACTCGATGTCGGGGTTCTCGGAGGCGACGGTGCGCGCGGTGTAGAGCCACAGGCCGTCGGTGTACTTCTGCACGTTCGCCTTGTGCACGGCTGTGATCTTTCGCCGGCCGTGCTTGCGGGCGTAGGCGAACGCGAACTCAAAGATGCGACGTGTCGCGGTTGCCGAGATCGGCTTGACGGCAATGCCGGAATCGGTATGCGGCAGCGGCTGTCCGTTGGCTGCAACCCAGTCGCGGAGAGCACGGGCGTTCGCGGTGCCCTGCTCGAACTCGATGCCGACGTAGAGGTCTTCGGTGCACAGATCGGAAGAGCACACGTCTGAACTCCAGTCACTA
>CAIWTI010000149.1 GCA_903915545.1 uncultured Actinomycetes bacterium
AGCCTCGTCCTGGCCGATCACGCGGCCATGCAGACGCTCTTCCATGTGGATCAGCTTCTCGGTCTCACCTTCGAGCAGCCGGTCGACCGGAATGCCCGTCCAGCGCGCAACGGTCATCGCGATGTCGTCTTCGTCGACCTCTTCCTTGACCATCGGATTCTCGGGCGCTTTGCGATTCGCAAGCTCACTCTCGAGTTCAGGGATCTCGCCGTACCGGATCTCGGCAACACGCTGGAGATTGCCTTCGCGCTCGGCGCGCTCGGCCTCCATGCGCAACTCGTCGACGCGGCGGGTTGCATCTTTGATCCCGTCGAGCGCTTCCTTCTCCTTCGCCCAGCGGGCGGCGAGACCGTCGCGCTCTTCCTTCGCCTCGACGAGCGCGCGCTCAACCGGCTCGCGCACCTCGGGGGTCTCCTTGATCATCGCGGCAAGCTCGATCTCAAGCTGCATCACGCGGCGGTTCGACTCGTCGAGTTCGAGCGGCGAGGAGTCGATCTCGATCCGCAGCTTCGACGCCGCCTCGTCGACCAGGTCGATCGCCTTGTCGGGCAGGAAGCGGTCAGAGATGTAGCGGTGCGAGAGCACACCCGCGGCAACGAGCGCCGCGTCACGGATGCGCACACCGTGGTGAGCCTCGTAGCGCTCCTTTAGGCCGCGGAGGATCGCGATCGTGTCAGGCACCGACGGCTCGCCCACGTGCACCGGCGCAAAGCGGCGCTCAAGGGCGGCGTCCTTCTCGATGTACTTGCGGAACTCGTCGAGCGTCGTCGCGCCGACACAACGCAACTCGCCACGCGCAAGCATCGGCTTCAGCAGATTCGCAGCATCGACCGCGCCCTCTGCCGCACCGGCGCCGACGATCGTGTGCAGCTCGTCGATGAAGAGGACGATGCGGCCGTCGCTCGACTTGATCTCCGACAACACCGCCTTCAACCGCTCCTCAAACTCGCCGCGGTACTTCGAACCGGCAAGCAGCGAGCCGATATCGAGCGAGAAGACGCGTCGGTCGCGCAGGCCCTCGGGGATGTCGCCCGCAACGATCCGCTGAGCAAGCCCTTCGACGATTGCTGTCTTGCCGACACCCGGCTCGCCAATCAGCACCGGGTTGTTCTTCGTGCGCCGCGACAGGATCTGGATCACGCGGCGGATCTCCTCGTCGCGCCCGATCACCGGGTCGAGCTTGCCCTGCTCGGCCGCCTCGGTGAGGTCGCGCCCGTACTTCTCAAGCGCCTGATAGCTGCCCTCGGGATCCTGCGACGTCACCCGCTGGCCGCCGCGCACCTTCTTGATCCACGCGAGAATCTCGGCCCGATCGACCGGCTCCAACGCCAGAAAGATGTGCTCGGTCGAGACGTAATCGTCCTCGAGCTTCGCGCGCTCAGCATCGGCGTCGTCGAGTGCCTGACGGAACCCGTTCGACGGATGCGGCTGCACGTTCTGCGCTCCCGTTGCCGCCGGCTTCGAGGCGAGCTTCGCCTCGGCCTCAGCCCGCAGGCCCTGCCAGTCGGTAAAGAGCGGCTGATCGAGCAGCGCCAGCAGCAGATGCTCGGGGTAGATCTCAGGGTTGGAACGTGTGCGGGCGAGCTCCTGGGCGGCCGCGATCGCCTCCTGGCTCTTGACCGTGAGTTTGTTGAAGTCCATGAGGTCAGTGCTCCCTCTTGGCAGGTGGCTGCGCCGGCCGGTAGAGCACCAGGTCGCGACGGTAGGAACGGTGCACCTCGTCGATCGCAGCGCGCATCTCGCGCTCCATGCGATCGAGACGCATACGCATGCGGGCAAGCTCGTCCTCAAGATGAAGAACGCGCTCGACACCCGCAAGATTGAGGCCGATCTCGGTCGTCAGCTGCTGGATCAGCTGCAGCCGTGCGACATCCGTGTCGGAGTACAACCGCGTGTTGCCGGCCGTCCGCTTCGGACGCACAAGCCCCTTCTGCTCGTAGATCCGCAGTGTCTGGGGATGCATGCCGACAAGCTCGGCGGCAATCGAAATCATGTACCGGGGCCGGTCGTCCATCAGCAGGGCCTCCCCTCAGATGAAAGGAACGTGCTCATGCCTGGAAGAGCCTCGCTCGCGGGTCGGGCTTCGACGCCTTCTTGTAGGCCTCGATCGCTTCGCGCT
>CAIWTI010000150.1 GCA_903915545.1 uncultured Actinomycetes bacterium
AGACGAAGCGCCGCGACCTGCAGATCATCTTCCAGGACTCCGTCGGCTCGCTCGACCCGCGCATGCAGGTGAAGCAGCTTGTCGGCGAAGGCCTCGCGATCCACAACATCCCACGCGAAGAGCGACTCGACAAGGTCAAGGATGTCCTTGACCGCGTCGGCCTCGGCCCCGAGACGCTCAACCGGTACCCGCACCAGTTCTCGGGTGGTCAGCGCCAACGACTCGGCATCGCCCGCGCGCTGGTGCTCCAGCCGAAGCTGATCGTCGCCGACGAGCCAGTCTCGGCTCTCGACGTGTCGATTCAGTCGCAGGTACTGAACCTGCTCGTCGAGCTCAAGCAGGCATGTGGGCTGACGTACGTCTTTGTCGCTCACGACCTGGCAGTCGTCGGCTACATCGCCGATCGCGTCGCCGTGATGTACCTCGGCAAGATCGTTGAGATGGCCGACGCGGCCGATCTCTTCGCGCGTCCGCTGCACCCCTACACCGTCGCGCTGCTCTCGGCGATCCCGCAGCCCGACCCGAGCCGCACGCGACGGCGCATCGTCCTGTCGGGCGACGTGCCGAGTCCGATCAACCCCCCGTCGGGCTGCCGCTTCCGCACGCGTTGTCCGATCGCGCAAGGCATCTGCGCCACTGATGAGCCGCCGCTCGCGCAGAACGGCGCGGGGCACTTCGTTGCCTGCCATTTCGCCGGTGCGCCGATCCCCGAAACGACGGGGTCAACGGCATGAGCCGCGTGGACGTGTCCGAGCCACGCTACGACGTCCGCGTGCTGCACGATCAGCGCGTTCCGACGCGCGACGGAATCCACCTGTCTGCTGACGTCTACCTCCCCATCGGCGGGGGCCCGACACCGACACTCGTGCAGTGGACGCCCTACGAGTCGACGCGCGAACGATTTATCGGTTGGGGCGCCTGGTTCGCGAAGCGCGGGTACTCCGCCGTCGTGTTCGACGTTCGTGGCCGCTACGAATCTGAGGGCAACTTCGTTGCGTGGGAGCTCGATGGCCCCGACGCGCAGGACTCGCTCGACTGGGTCGCCGCGCAGTCGTGGTCGAATGGGCGACTCGGCACCTGGGGCCGCAGCTACGGCGGCGTCGTCCAGTGGCAGCTGATCAACGCCGGGGGCCATCCCAACCTGCAGTGCGTTGCGCCGCAGGTGATCCATGACGACTACTACGCCGACGGCTACTTCACCGGTGGCGCGTTCCAGCTTGCGCTGACGCTTGGTGCCGGTGCCCTCTGGACGAGTGCGATGGCGCTGATCACCGGTTCAAACGCTTCCGACTTGATCTTGAACGACCGGATCCTCAATCACCTGCCGCTGATCGAGCTCGACGAGGTGACGATCGGCCGCAAGGTCGACTACTGGCGCCTCTGGTGGGATCACCAAGACAACGACGAGTACTGGCAGCAGTTCGTGCATCGACCCGAACGGGTCAACGTGCCGATCTTCCAGCAGGGCGGCTGGTTCGACCCGTACTGCGGTTCGCATCTACGCAAGTTCTCCGCGATCGGTGACCGTGTCCCGAGCCGCGTGATGATCGGCCCGTGGTCGCACGAGGAAGAGGTCGAGACCTTCAAGGGCGACGTCGACATGGGGCCGAAGTCGGTCACGGTGATCCGCGAGCACGAGCTTGCGTTCTACGACCGCTATTTGAAGGACGCCGCGAATGACTGGGAATCGCGCTCGCCGGCCGAGCTCTTCGTCATGGGCGATAACGAGTGGCGCGGCGAGAACGAGTGGCCGCTTGCCCGCACGGTGTATACGCCGTGGTACCTCCACTCCGGTGGTCGGGCCAACACGCTGCTGGGCGACGGCACGCTCTCGATGGACGCGCCCGGCTCCGAGCCCACCGATCATTACTCCTACGACCCGGCCGATCCGGTGCCGACCGTCGGTGGTGTCAACTCCGTTCTGACAATGACGCAGGGTGCGCAGCGCCCGGTGCTGCCTGGGCCGCGCGACCAGCGTGTGCTCGAGCGCCGCGACGACGTGCTCTGTTACACGAGCGCGCCGCTCGACGAAGACCTCGAGGTCAACGGCCCGATCGAGATGGTGCTGTACGCCGCTTCGAGCGCCCTCGACACCGACTTCATCGTCCGGCTCGTTGACGTGCATCCGAACGGCAAGGCGATCTTCGTCACGGAGGGCATCTTGCGGGCGCGGTATCGCAACGGGCTCGACCACCAGGAAATGCTGACGCCAGGCGAGGTGGCTGAGTTCAAGATCCGTGTCTACCCGACGGCGATGGTGTTCAAGCGCGGGCATCAGATTCGCCTCGATGTGACGAGCTCGAGCTTCCCGCGCTTCTCACGGAACCTGAACACCGGCGAAGACGTTGGTCGTGGCACGCGCATGGAAGTCGCGCAGCAGACAGTGCTGCATTCGAGCGTCTATCCGTCGCACATCGTGCTCCCGATCATTCCGCGCTAGCGGCGTCGATGAGCGGCGAGCTCTTCGATCTCTCGGGTCGCACAGCTCTCGTCACGGGGTCGACGCGTGGTCTTGGTGTGGCGCTTGCTCGCGCGTTGGGTGAGGCTGGTGCGCGTGTGATCGTTAACGGCCGCTCGCTTGACGCGGCTGAGGAGCGCGCCGACGCGCTTCGCGCCGATGGTCTTGATGCGGTCGCTTGCGCGTTTGACGTCTCTGATGCGGCCTCTGTTTCTGCGGCAGCTCCAGCGCTGGCTGGTGTCGACATCCTGGTGAACAACGCCGGGATCACCAATCGCAAGCGGATCCTCGAGTACTCGGTCGAGGAGTGGCAGCAGATCATCGACGGCAACCTGACGAGCGCGTTTCTCGTTGCGCGCGCGGTCGTGCCGGGGATGATCGAGCGCGGCTACGGCAAGGTGATCAACATCGGCTCGGTCTTGAGTGAGCTTGGCCGCGTGATGAACGCGCCGTACGCATCGACGAAGGGCGGCATCCGAATGCTGACCCGCGCGATGTGCGCCGAGTGGGCGCCGCTTGGGATCCAGGCCAATGCGATCGGGCCCGGGTACTTCTCGACGGAGCTGACGAAGACGCTTGAAGAGGACGTTGAGTTCTCGGCGTGGCTCCGGTCGCGTGTGCCGACGGGGCGCTGGGCACAGCCCGAGGAGCTCGCCGGCGCGGTCGTTTTTCTCGCCTCGCGGGCGTCCGACTTCGTGAACGGTCAGATCCTCTACGTTGACGGCGGCTTGACCGCCACGGTCTAGCGATGGCGTTTGATCTCGTCGTTCGCGGCGCGACGGTCTATCCGGGCGAAGGTGCGTCGTTCGTCGCGGATGTTGGCGTCGAGAGGGGCCGGATTACTGCAATCGGCGAGCTTGACGCGGCTGGCGCGGCTGAGGTGGTTGCCGGCGCGGGGTTGATCCTGTGCCCGGGCTTCATCGACCTTCACATTCACGCGGCGCTTGCGTCGTACGACGACCCGTTGCTTACCCCGGCGCTCGTGCAGGGGTTCACGACCCTGGTGATCAACCCGGACGGGCTTGCTCCTGCGCCCGTGGCGCCCGGACGTGCAGCGGCACGGCAGAACTACCTACGTGCGCTTGAGGGGAACGGCCCAGAGGTTTGGCCGTGGACGACGTTCAGCGAGTACGTGGCTGATCTGACGACCACGCGACCGGCGGTGACGCTCGTCCCTTCGATCGGGCATGGCGCTGTTCGCGACACCGTGCTCGGTGATGGTCGGGTTGCACCATCTCCCGAGCAGCTCTTGGCAATGCGCCGCGAGGTGCGCCTCGGGTTGGAAGCGGGTGCGCGGATGCTCTCGTTCGGACTTGTCTATATCCCTGGTGCGTATGGCGACACCGAGGAGTTGTTCGCGGTTGCGCAGGAGGCTGCGCCGTTCGGTGCGCCCCTCGTTCCGCACGTGCGCAACGAGGGTGCGGGGCTTCTCCCGGCCGTTCGGGAGATGATCGACGTTGCGCGGCGCTCTGGCGCGCCGCTCCACCTGTCGCATTTGAAATCGCTCGGCGATAACAGTCAGGTTGAGCCGCTGCTTTCGCTGCTCGACGAGGCGGCGCGCGAGATCGACCTGACCTTTGACCAGTACCCCTACGGCGCGGGAGCGACGCTGCTCGCGAGCCTGCTGCCTGGTTGGGCACAGGAGGGTGGCGCGGCAGCGACGCTCGCTCGTGCAGCGGATGCTGGTGAGCGCGCTCGTATCGCACGTGACGTCGCGGATGGCCTGCCGGGCTGGGAGAACATCCTCGGGACGCTCGGTGGCGAGAACATCGTCGTGCGTGGCCGGTCGCTTGCGGAGCACGCCGACGAGCACGGTGCCTCCGTCGTCGAGACGGTCTGCGACCTGCTTGTCGAATCACAGCTCGCTGTGCCGATGGTGCTGCACTACGCCTCCGACGAGGCGGTGCGCACGATCGCGGCGCATCGCTTGCACCTGGTTGGCTCCGATGGGATCTTTGGCGACCTGCCGCACCCGAGGTTGTACGGCACAGCGCCACGGTTCCTCGGCCGGTTCGTCTTGCGCGATGGGCTCGTTCCCGTCGAGGAGGGAGTTGCTCGGCTCACCGAGCGTGCCGCCAAGCGCATCGGACTCACTGATCGCGGTCGGATTGAGGTCGGCAAGCGTGCCGATCTGGTGTTGCTCGACCCGACGCTTTACGTTGACACCGCGACGTATGACGACCCGAAGCGCAGCCCCGATGGAGTGCATGGCGTGTGGGTCGCAGGTGAGCGCGTCGTGCGCGATGGGATGCCCACGGGTGCTCGTCCCGGCAGCGTCCTGCGTGCCTAGATAGGACATGTCCCGGTGTCAGACACCTGGCCGTGGCCGGGTGGGACACGGGTGTCTCGCAATCGCTTGGTGCGCCTGCGCTTGCCGACCACCCCTGCCACATTTGGCCATGGCATGGGGACTGTCCCCAGGGCATGGCTAGAAAGGGCAGGTTTAGGTGAGCGCCTCGGCGAGCTTCGCGAGCTCGTCGAGCAGCGCTTGGCGAGCCGGGGCGCGGCCACCGAAGGGGATGCGCAGGTGCGGTGTTGAGGCGTGAAAGTGGCGGCCCGGGAGCGCCGTGATGCCGTGGTCGCGGGCGAGCCGCTCGCTCCACTCATCCTCATCGCCCTTGACCGCCGCCCAGATGAAGGCACAGGCCTCAGGCAGCGCGGCGCAGAACACACCCGTCGCGTTCGCCGCAGCGATCGCCGTTGGTCGCATCTCAGCGAGCTCAGCCTTTGCCGCCTCCAACCACTCCTGCGGGCCGGTGTAGGCGGCGAGCGCTGCCGCCTGGGCGACACCGTCGATCGCGAGCGCCTGCCACTGCAGCGCCGTCGCCATCCGGGCAATCACCTTCGCGGGACCAACGGCGTAGCCAACGCGCCACGCGGCCATCGCGTGGGTCTTCGAGAAGCTTCGGAGAACGAGCGTCCGATGAGCGAGCGCGGGGTGTGACGCGGGCGAGAGATGTGTGTGGCCGTCGTACGTAACACCCGCGTACGCCTCATCCGAGAGCAGGAGTGCAGGTGAGCCGTCGAGTCCCGCGACGATCGCGTCGAGATCCTCCGGGCGCATCACGTACCCCACAGGATTCACGGGTGCGTTGACGATAGCCATCGTCGTGTCGGGGCCGACTGCGGCGCCCCAAGCCTCCCAGTCGGGTCGATCATCGCTGCCGCCAGTGGCGAGGCAGTACCCACCTGCCGCGTCGATCACCTGCGGAAAGAAGAACGTGGGCGCGTGGACAACGCAGTTCTCTCCGAAGGTTTGAGCGGCGAGGTAGAGCCCCTGCATGCCCCCGACGGTGATCAGCACCTCAGTCTCGGGATCGATCGTCCGGCCGAGCTCTGCGCTCATCGACGCGGCAATCGCCTCGCGCAACGCAGGCATCCCGTAGGTCGGCGCGTAGGTTGGTCGCGTAGCCGCTGCTGTCACCGCTTCAACCACATGCAGCGGCATGTCGACAGCGGGATACCCGCCGATCGGGAGAAGGTTCGGCCAGCGTTCGGCGAATGTCCGCGACGGCATGTCGCCGAGGACGCGACTCACAGGAGCTTCCCGATCATCGCGAGGTACACCTCCGTGGCCCGAACAAGCTCGCCAACGGTGATGTACTCGACGTCGCCGTGCGCGCCTTCGCCAAAGGGGCCGTGGTAGACGGTCGGGATGCCTGCGGCCGAGAACATCGCCCCGTCGGCCACCGTCTTAATGCCGACAGGCTTGAGCTCATTGCCCGTGACATCCCGGTAGGACTCCTGCAGCGCCTTGAGGAGGGGCGCGCTCTCGTCGATCGAGTACGCGCCACGAACCAGCTTGAGATCGAGCGCAATGTCGAGTCCTGTCTCCGCAGCGACCTTGGCGAGCAGCGCCTCGTACTCGGCGCGGACGACCTCGATCGTGTTGCCCGGAGCCCACCGGCGCGTGCCGACGATGCGACAGCTGTTCGGAAAGCGGTTGTAGAAGTCTCCGCCATGGATCTCGCCAATGAAGTACGTCTCGGGACCGACCCACGGGTACGAAGTGGCCGACAGCTCTTCGTTGCGTGCTTTCACGGCGTCGACGACGCGCGCGGCGCCGTGAATGGGGTTCGGGGTACCGGCGGGCGTGCGCAGCTCATGCGTCGCCTCGCCCGGGCGCGACACTGTGATCTCAACCGTCGCCTGCCCCATGTGGGCGATCGCAACATCGTGCGCTGAGAGCTCGCAGACCACAGCCATGTCTGCGGTGAAGCCGTGCTCGTGCAGGAGCCACGTAAGGTCTTCGCCGCGGCCGCCTGGAGCCTCATGCAACCCGATCGCCACGATCACGATCTCGCCGCTGAACGACGTGCCCGCCTCATGGATCACCCGAACCGCCTCGGCCGCGCAAGCGCACGGGCCCTTCATGTCGGTCGAGCCGCGGCCATAGATGCGATCGCCGTCGATGTAGGGTGGCGCGTGGTCGATCGGAACCGTGTCGAGGTGGCCGCTGAACACAAACCGCGGGCCAGGCCGGTCGCCCTTGAGTCGCCCGATCACGATCGGCGTCTTCGGGAAGGGCTCCGTGAGGAACTCGACCTCCATCCCGACCTCCTCGAGCAGCGTGGCGTAGGCGCGCGCGACCTCAGCGGTATCACCGGTCGGTGATGAGATCTCGACCAGTGCGAGCGTTGTGTCGCGCAGTCGGGTGGGGTCGGCGTGTCCGGTCATGGTGTCGCTCCTCTCGCGATACGGAATCCAATGTGGGCTTGGCGGCGCCCGGGTCGGCTGCGGCTGCGCATGGCACAGCGAGCGTAGTCAAGCGACGGGCTCGCGAACGAACCGCCGCGAAGCACGCGCTCGGGTGTGCCGTCGGGAGTTTCTCGCCCGTCGACTGGTGTGTAGGGGTAGGGCGCGTACGCGCTTGAGACCCACTCCCAGACGTTGCCGGCTGCGTCGAGCAGCCCGTAGGGGCTTGCGCCGGCCGCATGGCTACCGACTGCGGCCGTTGCGCCTGCCTTCGGGCCGAGTCCGAGGTGCGCGTTCGCTGCAACGGGATCGTCGCCCCACGGGAACCGGCGGGCGTCGGTTCCGCGGGCGGCATTTTCCCACTCGGCTTCGGTGGGGAGTCTGCCCCCGGCCCAGGCGCAGTACGCGCCGGCATCGAACCAGTCGACGAATGTGACAGGGTGCTCGTCGAGCCACGCTGGTGGCCTCGGCCCACCCCAGTGTGGCGGCGGTGTTGCCGTCGTTGCCGCAACGAAGGCCGCGTACTGCGCGTTGGTGACGGGTGCTTCGCTGATCTCGAACACCGCAACGTCGACGTCGTGTTGGGGGAGTTCGTCTGCGGGTGCCGGCCCGTGCGATCCGACAGGATCGCGACCAACGCAAACGGCACCGCCCGGCAGATCGACCCAGTCGAACGGCGACTCGTTATCGGCTGCTCCAGCGACACGGAAGCCGATGTAGTGGTCGCGCGCACCGGGATGTTGGGGTCGGCGGTATGAGGTGCGAAGCTCGTTTGGCCCGTCGAGATATGACCCGCCCCGCACAACTCGAACCGATCGTGCGTCGTCGTACGGGGGCCAACTCTCGTCAACCCATTCCATGACGTTCCCAGCGAAGTCGAGCGCCCCATCGACCGATGCGCCTGCGAGGTGGCGCGCAACTGGCCCTGGCCGGCCGATCCCGGCAGCGAACCGAGCGTGGGCACTCGTTGGTGGGAGATCGCCCCAGGGCCAGAGACGGTCGTCGCCGCCACGTGCGGCAGCCTCCCATTCGGCCTCTGTTGGTAGCCGGACGCCCGCCCACGTGCAGAACGCTGCGGCCTCGGAGAACGTGACGTAGGTGACGGGGACATCACCTTCGCCAACGGGAATCGAACCTGCGTCCCAGCAGCCAGGGGTCGGTGCTCCCGTGGCTTCGACATACGCGAGGTACTGCGCGTTTGTCACGGGGGTGCGCGAGAGTCGGTACGGCTCAAGCTCCCTGGTCTGCTCGGGCGCCTCGTCGGGCTCCGGCGGCCAGGCTGAATGAATGTCGCTCCCCATGAGGAACGATCCGGCGGGAACGCGCCGCCAGACGATCTCTGTCACAGCGCCTCTGTCACAGGGCCGGGATGACGGGAAGGACAGCGTTGGACGGATGGTCGGCGTCGACGTAGACCGCCTGGTGGGCCGCAACCGTGTGGGTGTGCTCTCCCATCGGCTCGCCGGTGTTCGGGTTGACGTCGAGGCGCGGCCAGTTCGATGAGGAGATATCGATGCGGATCCGATGTCCAACGTCGAAGAGGTTGCTGGTCGCGGGAATTCGGATTGTCACGGGCACGATCTCGCCGGGTGCGAGCAGCACCTCATGGTCGAAGCCTTCGCGGTAGCGGCAGCGGATGATCGAGTCGTGCAGCACCATGTCGAACCCGTCGGGGTAGTCGTCGTTTGCGGGGTGCACGTCGATCACCTTCGCCGTGAAGTCGGTGTCGAGTGCGCTCGAGGAGATCCAGAGGTTGACGACGACGTTCCCGGTGACCTCGACCGGTTCGGCGAGGGGTTCGGTTTGGAAGACCAGGACGTCGGGGCGCTGCGACAGTCGCGGGTATGGCTCCTCGGCACCGTAGAACTGCGGTGCTTCGCGCTGGTCCGCAGGGCCTGGCGTGAGCAGGTCGCGGAGACGCAGGACCGGATGGAGGAACCTGCTCCACGCAGGCTCCATGCCGGGACCTTCGCGGGGCAGCTCGCCGATCGCGCAGTAGACACCGCCGATCGTTGGCACCGGGTGTTCGGGATCGAACGTGTAGCGGCGTGGTTCGACGGAAGCAGGGGGTGGCTCAGTTGAGAGTGAGCCGTCGCCATGGAGGTAGTAGGGCGTCTCAACACGGCGGGCAAGTGGCCACTCGTGCTCCTGGCGCCAGAAGCCACCGTGATCGAGTTTGCCCTCCGTGGTCATCTGTCCCGAACCGCCGCCCATGACAAAGAGCTGGATCGGGGCCTCATCGACTGGATGGCCCTTCGCATCGTTTGGCAGCCAGCGGCTGAAGTACTCAAGCTGCTCGTCGAAGTATCGGTCGACACCCCACACGCTTTGCGGGCCAAAGTCGACCTCGTGGCAGTAGCTCGCCTCGCCACGCATGCCGACGTGGCTCCACGGGCCGATCACGGCGCGTTGCGGCGAGGTGTTCTTCGCTGCCATGGCAGCCCAGTACTCCAGGTCGGGGCCGGCCCACGGATCGAACCAGCCTGACGAGACCGTCATCGGGACGTCGGCATGCTGGGGATAGTGGCGTTCGTAGTCGCACGAGATCTGCGCCCACCAGTCGTCGTACGCGCCGCGACGGTAGTAGTTCAGCAGCGTCTGCTCGAGCGGCGGCACGTGCCGGAGCGAGGTCTGTCCTTCTTTCCACGGCGTTGCCCGGAAAAGCTCGCGAAGGTTTTTGAGGTCATCCCAGACCTCGTCGATCTTCGCCTGATCGCCCGCGATGTCCTGCGCATCCTGGGCGTGGATGAAGAGCGCCCAAAACATGTGGCCTTGGAAGGCGCCACCCTCACGCGAACAGTTGGTGTAGTTGTTCGTCGTGACGACGTCGGGCCAGATAGCGGTCAGGTGCGGCGGATCTTCGAGCGCCATACGGATCTGCACCTGCCCGGCATATGAGCTGCCACATGTGCCGATGCGGCCGTTCGACCACGGCTGCGCGGCGATCCACTCGACGATGTCGTACCCATCGCGCCCGGTGTGCGGCGTCGCGCTGTGGAAGTACGTCCCCGACCCTTCCGAGCGGTAGCGATCTCGCATATCGACAAGGACGACCGCGTACCCGCGCGGCACGAAGTAGTCGGCGATCTCTTCGTACCGCTTGGTCGCCTTGTCGTAGGCGGTGTGGAGCATGATCGTCCCGAACGTTCCGTCGGCATACGCCCCGTCAATGCCGGGACGGTAGACGTCGAACGCCAGGCGAACGCCGTCCCGCATCGGAACCATCAGGTTCTTTGAGACGACGATCCCGTATTCGCTCATCGGCCCCGTTTCGATCGGCGACTAGGCCGGGATGATCGGGAGGATGATGTGGGAGGGGTGCTCCGCGTCGGCGAACACCGTCTGCTCGGCGACAACCTGGTGGGTGTGGCGACCCATCGCCTCGCCCGTGTTCGGGTTGACGTCGAGACGCGGCCAGTTCGATGAGGAGATATCGACCCTGATGCGATGGCCGACATCGAACAGATTGCTCGTCGGCGGCAGCTCGATCGTGACGGGGTACACCTCGCCCGGAGTCATCATCACTTCCTTGTCGTAGCCCTCGCGGTAGCGGCAGCGGATGATCGAGTCGTTGAGGATCATGTCGAAGCCTTCGGGGTAGTCCTCGTTGGCGGGATGGACGTCGATCACCTTGGCGGTGAAGTCGGTGTCGATTGCGCTCGACGAGATCCAGAGCTTGACGGTCGTACGGCCGGTGACCTCAATCGGCGCGGTGAGCGGCTCGGTCTGGAACACGAGCACGTCGGGGCGGTCAGACAGCCGCGGGTACGGTGCCTCAGAGCCGAAGAACGCGGGATCTTCCTTCTGATCGACGGGCCCCGGGGTGAGGAGGTCGCGCAGACGCAACACGGGATTCAGTAGCCGTGCCCAGGCAGGCTCCATGCCGGGGCCGTCTGCCGGAAGCTCGCCCTGCGAGCAGTAGAGGCCGCCGAGGGTCGGCACCGGGTGTGCCGGATCAAAGGTGTAGTGGAGCGGCGCATCGTCAGCGCCGGGTTCGCTCGTCGAGAGGCCGCCGTTGGAGTGCAGGTAGTACGGCGTCTCAACGCGGCGGGCGAGCGGCCACTCCTGCTCGTTGCGCCAACGACCGCCGTGGTCGAGCTTGCCCTGATCGGTCTTCCGGCCGGAGCCGCCGCCCATCACGAAGATCCGCACAGGCGCTTCGTCGGCAGGCTGCCCGGTTGCGTTGTCAGGTAGCCAGCGGTTGAAGAACTCAAGCTGCTCATCGAAGTAACGCTGCACGCCCCAAACGCTCTGCGGGCCGAAGTCGACCTGGTGGCAATAGGTCGCATCGCCACGCATGCCGACGTGGCTCCAGGGGCCGACAACGAGGCGCATCGGCGACTTCTTCAGCTCCGTCATCGACGAGAAGTACTCGGTGTCAGCGGTCGGGAACGGGTCGTACCAGCCGGTCGACATCGTGACCGGGATGTCTTTGTGCTCGTTCCAGAACTTGGTGTAGTTGTGCTCGACCCGGTCCCAGTACTCGTCGTACATGCCACGGGTGTGGTAATCGATCAGCGAATCCTCGAGGGTGGGGACGAGGCGCAGTGAGGTGTCGCCCTTCTTCCATGGGAACGCGCGGTACATCTGGCGCAGGTTCTTCAGGTCGTCCCAGATCTGGCTGGCCTTGCTCCAGTCGTCGCGCACCTCCTGCGCGTCCTGGGCGTGGATGAAGAGCGCCCAAAACATGTGCTGCTGCATCGCGCCGCCTTCGCGGCACTGGTTCTGGAAGCTGTTCGTCGGAACGACGTCGGGCCAGATCGCGGTCAGGTTCGCGGGGGCTTCAATCGCTGTACGCACCTGCGTGATCGCGGCGTATGAGCTGCCGACCGTGCCGATCTTTCCGTTCGACCACGGCTGGCTGCCGATCCAGTCGCAGATGTCGGCGCCGTCGCGGCCGGTGTGTGGCGTCGCAGCGTGGTAGTAGACCCCCGAGTACTCCGACTTGTAACGGTCACGCAGGTCGATCAGCACGACGTTGTAGCCCTTGGGCACGAAGTAGTCGGCGATCTCGCTGTAGCGCTTGTCGGTCTTGTCGTACGGGGTGTGGAGCATGATCGTGGGGAACCGTCCATCGACCCAGACACCATCCGTCGCGGGGCGGTAGATGTCGAACGCGAGGCGGGTGCCGTCGCGCATCGGGATCATGACGTCCTTTGAGAGGACGATGCCGTACTCGCTCACGAGTTCCCCTTTCGGATGATGAGGTTGCCGTACGTATCGACGGTGACCGTGTAGTGCGGATGGACGACGATGGTGGAGTCGAACTCTTCGACGATCGCAGGGCCGTCGAACACCGCGCCGGCCGTTAGTCGGTAGCGGTCGTAGATCGCGGTCTCGACGAAGCCGCCAGCCTCGGCGAAGTACACCCGGCGATGCTCCTTGGGGGTCGCCGTGATGCCTTTCGCATCGAGCGGTCGGAGCGGCGGCTTGGCGATCTTGCCGACGGTCGTGAGGCGGAGGCTGACGCACTCGGTTGCCTCAGCCGGGGCTGCGAAGCCGTACGTGCGGTCGTGCTCGGCGTGGAAGCGGGCGAGCAGCTCTGGGGTCTGTGACCCGTCGAACGCTCCGGGGGGCAGCGGGATCGTGAGCTCGTAGCTCTGGCCCACGTAGCGCATGTCGATCTGGCGCAGGAAGCCGATCTGATCGCGTGGCATGCCTTCGCTTTCGAGCTCGGCGGCACCCGCGGCTTCGAGCTTCTGGAACGACGCTTCGATCTCGGCTGCGTCGAGCTCATCGAAGCGGCGCATGAGCGTTGCTGACGCGTCGCGCTTGAGGTCGGTGCCGAGCAGGCCGGTGGCCGAGAAGATGCCGGGGCTCGCTGGGATCAGCAGCGTTGGCATCTCGGCATCGCGGGCGAGAGCGTTTGCGTGTACCGGGCCGGCGCCGCCGAACGCGACGAGGACGAAGTCACGTGGGTCGTAGCCGCGCTGCACCGAGATCAGATGCAGGGCGTTGACCATTGCCGCGTTTGCGATCTCAACGATGCCGTTGGCGGCTTCGAGGACATCGAGGCCGAGCGGGCCAGCGAGCTTCTCCTGGATCGCGTTCCGCGCGCCTTCGATGTCGAGGCCGATCTCGCCGCCCAGGAAGTAGGAGGGGTTGAGGCGTCCGAGCACAACGTTCGCATCGGTGACCGTCGGGTCGGTTCCGCCGCGGCGATAACAGACAGGGCCAGGATCGGCGCCGGCGCTTCGTGGGCCGACGCGCAAGAGGCCACCCGAGTCGACCCACGCGATCGAGCCGCCGCCCGCACCGATCTCGACGAGATCGATGACGGGGGTGCGAACCGGGTAGCCCGAAAGTGACTGCCCGCCGACGGCGCCGCCCGCGTGCGAGCCGACCGAGTAATCCTTGGTGACGCTCGGTGCGCCCTTCTGGATCAGGCCGACCTTCGCGGTCGTGCCGCCCATGTCGAACGAGAGAATGTCGGGGTAGCCGAGCTGTGAGCCGAGGTTGGCCGAGGCGATCACGCCTGCGGCGGGGCCCGACTCAACCATGAACACCGGCTTGCGGGCTGCCGCGCCCGAGGTGAAGACGCCACCGCTCGACTGCATCACGAGCAGCTCGGCCGTGACGCCCGCCTCAGCGAGGCGCTTCTCGATGTTTTCGAGGTAGCGCCCTACGACGGGGCGGATCGCCGAGTTGATGACCGTCGTGCTTGCCCGCAGGTACTCGCGGAACTCGGGAGCGACCTCAGACGAGAGCGAGATCGGGATGCCGGGCAGCTCCTCGGCGAGGATCTCGCCGACGCGCTTTTCGTGAGCGGGGTTGATGTAGGCGTGCAGCAGACACACAGCGACAGCCTCGACCTCTTCTGCTCGCAGGCGCGCCGCGGCCTCACGAACGGACGCCTCGTCGAGCGGCTTCAGCACTTCGCCACCCGGCCCGAGGCGCTCGATCACCGTCAGCGCGCGATCGCGCGGGACGAGCGGCGGCGTCTTCTCGAACTGGGTGTCGTAGAGCGAAGGCCGTGTCTGGCGGGCGATTTCAAGCAGGTCGCGGAAGCCGTCGGTGGTGATGAAGCCGCCGCGCGCAACCTTGCCCTCGATGATCGCGTTGGTCGCGACCGTGGTGCCGTGGACGACGAAGCGGATATCGCTTGCGAGCACCCCCGAGTCGCTCAGGATCCGCTCGGTGGCGGCCATAAAGCCCACCGACGGATCGAATGGGGTCGAGAGGACCTTGGCGATCGAGACCTTGCCGGTCTCTTCGTCGATCAGCGTCGCATCGGTGAATGTCCCTCCGATGTCGATTGCCAGCCTGACGCTCATGCAGTCCTCCTCAGCTCAAGGGTTGCCGCCTCGTCGAGCTCGGCCCTGCCGGAGCTCACGTCGACGGCGACGCGGTAGATGTCACGAGCGCGTTCCGCACTCACTTTTCCTTCACGGACGTCGCGCAGCACCCGTTCAGGGTCGCGCTCTTCGGCGATGCCGTACCCGCCGCCGCCGCATGTCCTACAGCTCACGATGTCGCCGGGCTCAAGCTCGACGGTCGACTTCGCGTTCAGCCGAATCTCTTCGCCGTTGCGGATCACGACGTACTCCGCCTTCAGGCCCGACTGGCCACCAAACGCACCCCACGGGCCGGCCTTGTCGCGGTCGGCGAGCACGGTGAAGGTTGTGTGCCGGTCGAAGAGGTAGTCCTTGCGCAACCCAAGGCCGCCACGGAACTTGCCGGGGCCATCGGAGTTCTCGACGAGCGAGAGCCCGACGATCCGAACGGGGTAGTTCAGCTCGGTCTCTTCGATCGGCGCGTTCTCGGTGTTCTGGCCGTGTGCCTGTACCGCGTCGGGGCCGTCGCTTGCGTGGCGACCGCCGTAGCCGCCGGCGAACGTGTCGTAGAAGCACGTGTACTTGCCAGCGTCGATGTCGAGTGAGCCGAAGCCAGCCTGCGCCATCATCCCCTTTGTCCCAGCTGGGAGCTTGTCGGGCATCGAGGGGATCAACGCCTTGAAGATGATCTCGACAAGCCGCGTCTGCGTCTCCCAGCCGCCGACGACCGGTGCAGGCCAGGTGCAGTTCGCAACCGTGCCGGGAGGAGCGTCGAGAGAGAGCAGGCGGTAGAAGCCGTCGTTCACGGGGGTGTCGGGGTCGAGCAGGCACTTCACCGCGTACGCGCACGCCGAGTACGTCATCGCGTACGTCGCGTTGACCGGCGCGCGCCGTTGCGGATCGCAGCCAGCGAAGTCGAAGTGCACGCCGTCGGGTCGCAACTCGACTTTCGCGCGGAGGTAGACGGTCTCGTCGGTGTAGCCGTCGGTGTCGACGAAGCCCTCGCACTCGTACACACCGTGGGGCAGCGTGGCGAGCTCGGCACGCGCGCGGCGCTCGGTGTAGGCAACAAGCTCGTCCATCGTCTTCAAGAGCAGGTCGCTGCCGTGGCGTTGCGCGAGCTCGGTGATGCGACGGACGCCCGTGTTATTTGCGGCGACCTGGGCGCGGAGGTCGCCGCCTGTCTCGTGCTTCGAGCGGATCTGCGAGAGGATCAACTTGAAGATGTCCTGGACGATCTTCCCGCCCTTGACGATCTTTACCGGCGGAATGATCACGCCCTCCTGGAACACCTCGCGGAACGCGCCGATACTCGCGGGAGCGCCGCCGCCGACGTCGACGTGGTGCGCGATGTTCGCGACGTACCCGAGCAAGACACCCTCGTGGTAGACGGGGGCGATCAGCGAGACATCGTTCAAGTGCACGCCACTTGGGTACGGGTCGTTCGTGATGATCATGTCGCCCTCGTGGATGTTCTCTGGGCCGTACGTACGGATCGCGCGAGGCGTCTGCTGCACCATCGAGCCGAGGTGCACCGGCTGCGCGAAGCCTTGCGCGATTGCGCGCAGGTCGCGATCAAAGAAGCACGTCGAGAAGTCGGAGCGTGTCTTGATGTTCGTGGAGTACGCGCTGCGCTTGAGCGCCAGCACCATCTCGTCGGTGGCGGCGATCAGCGCGTTCCGGATCACCTCAAAGGAGATCGGGTCGACGCCGACACCGGTCGTCTTGTAGATATACTCGGCGAGCTCTTTCTTGTTCGACATCTTTACATCGTGCCATTTTTCCCTGAAACCTTTATCATCTTTAAATGGCAGCAATTCGGGCCACTGAATGTCGAAAAAAGTAGAAGGCAACTCATCCTTCAGACTTTTTTTTTTCGGGTGTCGCCGTAATTAATAATGCTGGCAGCACATTGCTCTTTGGTGATGTCTCGGCACTGGCTCGCATTTCTTTTATTTCTCCGGAGTCAATGTAGTTTCAATTCATGTGGGGTCTTGAGGTGAGGGCAGTGGAGGCTCTTTGTTGCATTTGCCTCTCGGTGATTCTGTGTGGAAGCCATGAGCTGGAAAACCACTTCCGAC
>CAIWTI010000151.1 GCA_903915545.1 uncultured Actinomycetes bacterium
CGAACAGAACGACATTACGTTCCCCGCCGCGATCCTGCAGCCGCCGTTCTTCAACGCCGACGCCGATGACGCCGTGAACTACGGCGCCATCGGCGCGGTCATCGGTCACGAGATCAGCCACGGATTCGACGACGAGGGCGGCCAGTACGACGGCGATGGCAACCTGTTGAGTCCGCCTGGATGGTTCGCGCCGGCCGACCTCGAGCAATTCAGGGCCAAGGCGCATGCCCTGGTGGCGCAGTACGCGGAACATGCGCCGCTGCCTGGCTATCCGATCAATGGCGAGTTGACGCTGGGCGAGAACATCGCCGACAACTCGGGGCTTGCCATCGCATTCAAGGCCTACGTGCTGTCGCTGCACGGCAAGGCGTCGCCGGTGATCGACGGGTTCACGGGCGAGCAGCGTCTGTACCTCGGTTGGGCCCAGCAGTGGCGCGGCAAAATCCGTGACGCCGCGGCGATCGCCTACATCAAGTCCGATCCGCATTCGCCGGATAAGTTCCGCGGGCTTCTGCCGACTATGAACCAGACGCCGTTCTATTCGGCCTTCGACGTGAAGCCGGGAGACAAGATGTATCGGCCTCCCGCGGATCGCGTCTCCATGTGGTGATCGCGTGGCCGGGGTGACCGGGCACCGGCGAGAGAAGCGCTACCGCAGCAGTATCAGCGTCGGCATCAGATCCTTTCCGGTCCAGACGATGGCGTTTTGCTCATAGCGCTGACCGAGCCGCCGGGCGCCGGCGAGATCGAGCCCGAGGACGAGGAAACTCGCTTCGCCGGGCCATGGGCTCGAGGGATGCTGGCCCACGCCCGTCAGGTACCGGTGACCTTCCCGAAGCAGCGTCTCACCACAAGCGTGGGTCCGGTCGGCGTTCGCCTGATCCGTCAGGATCTCGCTGAATGGATTGCACGGTGTGAGATAGGCGCTGCAGGTGACGTCGTACGTCCGATGGATCCGCGCGAGCGCCTCGCTCCGTTGACCGATGATCAGCGTGGCGGAGAGCTCGCCCTCGACGTGATAGTGAGTCTGTCGGTAGGCCGCGATCGTCTCGACCGCCACGCACGAGTGGCGCTCAGGGGCCGCGGTCATTCGTGCGCGGATCCAGCGACATCCGGCGTCGACCACCCGGGAAGATCGCCCGACGGCGAGCCTGCCTCAAAGTCCACGTGCCCCGCCCGACTCCCGTGACCGAGGCTCATGGCGATCGACGCACGCAGCTGTGCGGGTCTGCGCGCCGGCGCTGTGCACAGACGCCGCGGATCCGGTGTGATGCCGACCCGCGCCAGATCCAGCCGGTCGGCGTCCCAGCAGGTCTGCACGGTCACGTCCGCTTCCATCAGGCCCTCGCTGTGGTACTCGCAGGCATAGATCAGCATCTCAAGTCCCGTCGCATCGAGATGCAGGTACTCGGCATTGATCGACTGCGCGTAATCACCCGCTCTGTGGCCATGGTGCGAGTCGCGTCGGTCATTGATGCGCTGACTGTCGTGCAGCAGGGCAAAGCACTCGACCACGTCGGCTCGGGCGCCCGTGTCGCGCGCAAGCGTCAGTCCATTCCAGCGGACCCGGGCCCAGTGCGGGGCGCCGTGCATCCCTTGCCAGTCGAGCCGGAACTCGCGCTCGAGCACCTTGATGAGTGGTGGTTTCAACAAGAGCCGATCTCCCGTCCGTGCGTGTGGTGTCCCGCGTCACAGCGATGGTACGGCGGGGGGTGGGGGCAGTTGCAAGCGTCTGTCAGTGCGCTAAAATAGAGAGGCATCAAGAGTGGAGCCGTGGCTCCTACCAACCTGCCTCCCGGGCAAGGTGGTATCTCCGACAGGAGGATGCGGCCGGTCCCGGCAACTAAACGGGCACCTCCGCGTGGATCGACGGCTCCGGTCAATATCACCGGAGGTTTGTCTTGAAAACGATCAAAGCCGTCTGTCATGAATGCCGGGGTTCCGGCGTCTTTGTCGGTGTCTGCGAAGCGGCCGGCACCGGCGTCGTGTGCCTGATCTGCGCGGGTCGCGGCTGGCGCGCGATCACCTA
>CAIWTI010000152.1 GCA_903915545.1 uncultured Actinomycetes bacterium
AGCTCCTTGATCAGAAGCCCGGCCATGATCGTCTTGCCGGCGCCGGGATCGTCGGCGAGGAGGAAGCGCAGCGGCTGCCTGGGCAACATCTCTCCGTAAACGGCGCGGATCTGGTGCGGCAGCGGATCGAGGTTTGACGTGTGGACAGCTAGGTAGGGATCGAAGAGATGCGCAAGCCGGATGCGGAGCGCCTCAGACGCGAGGCGGAAGAGCTGACCGTCGGCATCGAAGCTCCAAGCTCGGCCTTCCTGCTCGATCTCAAGTCGCGCCTCGTTCGGGCGGTACAAGAGTTCGTGGTCGACCTTGCCGGCGTCATCGCGGTAGGTCAGCGTCAACGCCTGATTGCCATGCCACTCGACTTGAACAACCGTCACGGCGCGGTCGGGGAGAACCCCGCGCACCCGTGCACCTGGCGTGAGATCCTCAAGACGCACCCCGGGGACAGAATCCAGTTGTTCCAGATCAGCTCGCAACGTTGGTTCCTCATTCATGAGTCCTGCAAGTAGACCACGAATCGACGGATTCCCCTGGGCACGCGCGGCCTTTGCGGCTCGACGCGGCCGCGCTGCTATGAAGCCTCGCTCAATCGCGTCTCCCTCCTGCCGTAAGGTGCAGCTGGACATGCTTCGTAACGAAACCGGCAAGCCCAACGAACAGAGCCGGGACAGGTTCTAATATGGCGAACGCCGATCAGGTCAAAGCCCTCATCAAGAGTCACGCGGAGGGCGATGACACTCGCTTCTATTCGATCGCCCTCCAAGTGGCCGCTAGGGCGGCCCGAAGCGGTCAAGGACACCTCGCGCAAGAGCTTCGCGACCTAGTCGACAGTCTCCGGGCGGAGAAGCCAGGGAGTGTCGGCCCCAAGCGAACGCCGGTCCCCGTCGCAAAGCCGAGAGGCGAACTGGCCGACCTCCTCTCGGTTAGCTACCCAACCACCCGGATGGCGGATCTCGTCCTCGAACCGAGCGTTCGGACACAGCTCGAACGAGTCGTCCGCGAGCAACGCCAGCACGACCGCCTCCGGTCACAGGGGTTCCATCCCCTCTCCCGGGTTCTCTTGATCGGTCCGCCAGGGACAGGCAAGACACTTTCTGCAAGCGCCCTCGCTGGCGAACTTCGTCTTCCGCTCTTCGTGATTCGCCTCGATGGCCTGATCACGAAGTTCATGGGTGAAACGGCCGCAAAATTGCGCCTGGTCTTCGACGCATTGCTGGACACTCGCGGTGTGTATCTCTTTGACGAAGTCGATGCTCTTGGCGGAGAACGTAGCCGCGAGAACGATGTCGGTGAGATCCGGCGTGTGCTGAACTCCTTCCTACAGTTCCTCGAGCAGGATCGGTCGGACAGCCTCCTTGTTGCTGCCACAAATCACCCGCAGCTCCTGGATCGAGCAATGTTCCGGAGGTTCGATTCGGTGATCGAGTACCCGCTCCCAACGCCAGACGTCGCACGGGCAGTCATTCGCAACCGCCTGGCCACAGTGAAGCTCGGAAGAATCGGCTGGAACAAGGTGGATGCTGCAGCCAGTGGTCTAAGCCACGCTGAGATCACCTTGGCTGCAGAGCGCGCCGCGAAGGACACGATCCTCGGCGAAGCCGGGCGCGTCGATACCCCCGCGCTCGTTTCAGCGCTGGTCGAGCGTCATTCGCGGACAGGCTAGTGACGCGTGGCGCCACGAGATCGACGGCACATACACGTTCGACAGCCTGCAGCAGCTGAACCGTACACGCGGCCGCCGCGGGCGATCCCCGGAAAACACCTCGCCGCTCCAGGAGACCGTCACGCCCATGTGATGCGGCTCACAGCGGAGCTTGAGGCAGCCGAAGCCGAAGGACTCGCGCGTCGAGGCGTTCAGCAAGCCGAAGCAACGGCGAACGGGATCTATGTGGTCTTTGAATCCTTCGCCGGGCTCGAACTGGCGCTCGAGTCGCTTGACCCTCGCCAGGGGCAACTCCACCCGGAACTGGTTGCGGTTCGAGAGGTTTCGATCAACGGCGAGACCTATGAGCAAGCCACTGTGTGGGTCCCGGACGGCAAGCTCGGCTACTTCCTGAAACGCCTGAACGACTATGCGAACACCGCCGACGAGGAGAGCCCGAAGAGCCGCAACCTGATCGACCGAATCCGTTCGGTCGGGCTCGCGTCGCTCGAACAGCTTTGGACGGATCCGCCCGAAGAGTTTCCTCAGCATGAGGAAACGACATGGTGGGAAGTCTGGCTCCGCCGCCAGGATGGAGACGAGATCGAACGGCTGCGCGCATTCGCGGCCGGTGTGGGTGGCGAGCTCGGGAGAACCCGCCTCGGATTCGCTGACCGCACCGTGGCCCTGGTCAAAGCGACCGCGGATCAACTTTCGAATGCCCTCGATCTCCTCGATGATCTCG
>CAIWTI010000153.1 GCA_903915545.1 uncultured Actinomycetes bacterium
CACGACATCGGTAAGAACATCGTCGGGGTCGTGCTCGGGTGCAACAACTACCGTGTGATCGACCTTGGCGTGATGGTTCCGGCCGAGAAGATCCTCGAGACCGCGGCGCGCGAAAATGCCGATGTGATCGGTCTTTCTGGCCTGATTACGCCATCGCTCGACCAGATGGTCGACGTAGCCAAAGAGATGGAGCGACGAGGACTGAACACGCCGCTGCTGATCGGTGGTGCGACGACCTCGCGACAGCACACCGCTGTCCGTATCGCTCCCGAGTACGGGCACGAGACGGTGCATGTGCTCGACGCGAGCAGGGTCGTCGACGTCGTTTCGAACCTGCTCGACCCCGCACGCCGCCCAGGTTACGACGCCGAGAACCGTGAGCTTCAAGAGCGACTCCGTGAACAACATGCCGAGAAGGTGCGTAAGCCCTTGCTGCCGCTCGCCGATGCGCGAGCAAATCACCACCGGGTTCCCTTCAACGACCTGCCGCCCGCGCCGTTTGTCGGTGCGCATGAGATTTCGCCGTCGCTCGAGGAGCTCGTCCCGTTCATCGACTGGCAGTTCTTCTTCCACGCCTGGGATCTCAAGGGCAAGTTCCCCGCGATCCTCGAGCGGCCAGAGGCCCGCGAGCTCTACGACGACGCCCTCGAGCTGCTTGGGGAGATCGTGGCAGCGAAGGCGTTCCAGGCACGCGGTGTATACGGCTATTGGCCAGCGCATGCAGATGGCGACGACGTTGTTGTCGGCGAGACGCGCTTCTCGTTCCTACGCCAGCAGGGCGACCACGGTGACGGCCGACCAAACAAGTCGCTCGCGGACTACGTCGCACCAGCCGATGATGTTGTGGGCGCGTTCGCCGTCGGCATCCATGGGGCAGATGAGGTGTCTGCGCGCTACGAAGCCGAGCACGATGACTACAAGGCGATCATCACCAAGGCGCTCGCCGACCGGCTTGCGGAGGCATTTGCAGAATGGCTCCACGCACACGCTCGACATGAGTGGTATGCCCCCGACGAGCAGCTCGGAGCGGAGGAGCTCCTATCGGAGGGCTTCCGCGGCATCCGGCCGGCGTTTGGCTATCCGGCCTGCCCCGATCACAGCGAGAAGAGCAAGCTCTTCGCGCTGCTTGGAGCTGAGTCGGTTGGCCTCGGACTGACGGAGAGCTTTGCGATGACTCCGGCTGCCGCCGTGAGTGGGATCTACCTCGCGCACCCTGACGCAAGCTACTTCGCAATCGGACGCATCGGGCAAGACCAGCTCGAGGATTACGCGGCTCGAAAAGGGGAGACCGTGCTACAAGTGGAGCCGTGGCTCCGACAGCACACCGCGTAGTAGGAGCCTGACGTGAGAGGCGCCGTCGCCATCGTGGCGGCCTTACTGCTCGCGGGATCGGCCCTCGCAAGTGCGCCGCAATACCGTCCAGACGCGTCTGGTACCGCCGCTGCTCACGCGGCACTGCTGCGTCTCGAGGATTTCGGCTTGGGCTGGGAGGGAGGACAGACACCAACCGAGCCGCTCGGCGGATCGGCCTGCCCGGGGTTCGATCCGAAAGCGTCGGATCTGACCGTCACAGGCCACGTAAACGCGACGTTCCACAACGGCCAACTCGGCCTCGATGTCGCGGAGGACGTCCAGATCATGACCTCGGCAGCCTCCGTCGCGATCGACTTCGCACGGACGATCCAGCCGAAGCTCGCTCCGTGCCTCGCGTACGAACTGCGGCACGCAAAGGGCGAAAAGAGCATTGCGCGTGTTGCGGTCAGTGCGGTTGCATTTCCGGGTCTTGGGTACACCGGCCCCGTTGCCAAGGTGCCCCACGCGCTGTTTCGTGCCGAGGTCGCATTCCTGCTGAAGGGACGCCGCGTCGACTATGTGAGCGACTACCTATTCATTGGCGTTGGGGCGGCGGAGTTCACGCTCAACGTGATCGTTCCGGCCGTCGATCGGAGCCAGCTGATCCCGTTCGAGACGGCGGTCGCGGAGCTCCTCGTCAAGCGGGCACCGTAGGGGTCAGGTTGCGAGCCAGTTCCTTACAGTCGGCTGCTACAACACCTCTCGTGCGTCTCTCCCTGATCTCAAGTGTTCTCGCAGCGCTGATCTTTGCCGCAGCAGCCCTCGCAGCCGATCCCGAAGACGCGAAGACACGCATCGATGGCGTCGACCAAGCGCGTGCCGAAGCACAGCTGCTTCAGGCGAGCGACCTCGGCGCGGCCTGGACGGGCGGTAAGCAGAAGGCAACAAACTTCAAGCTCCCCGCGTGCCCGAACTTTCATCCGAACCAGTCAGACCTGACGGTGACGGGGCACAGCGAGTCGGTCTTCACTAACGGCAACGGCGGCATTCAGGTTGAGGCCGATGTCCAGATCATGAAGACGGCGGCCCAGGTGACAACGCAGTACGCGCGGATCTTTCGCACGGGCGTCATTCCCTGCCTCGAGTACGACGTTTTGAAGTCGGTCGGGACGAGCGCCAAGATCCGTGGCGGCCTCGAGCTCGTTGTTCCTGGCGCCGTGACCGTGCACGCCTACCGGGTGAGCGTGACCGTGGGCACCGGTACGGCGCCGATCTACCTCGACTTCCTCTACTTCGGGAAGGGGCGCACGGAGTACTCAGTCAACATCGTCGCGCCGAGCACCCAATCCGCCCAGCTGAAGGGTTTTGAAGCGAATGTTGTGTCGCGGCTCCTGGCGCGCAACCGGGTCTAACCTAGAGAGCGCACGTCGGCCGGGTCGCCCTCCGGTCAGTTGGATAGGCTAACCGGGCTGAAGGCGCCTCCGGGCGCCGTTTCACTTCTATGAAGACGACACTGAAGAGAGGGGTCGGGCGCAGTGCCGACGGGAACGGTCGGCCTGTATTGCCACCAGCGACGGTCAGCGCGGTAACGCGCTACCAGCAGCCGCAACCCCCGGGATCGTCGGGTCTCGCCCTCTTCCGCAAGATTCTCGTTGGAACCCTCGTTGTGATCACCTCGGTCGCGCTCGGGATCGCGGGTGGCGTCTACCTCTACTTTCACCAGTCGGTCGCATCGGTTCGCGCGCATTCAAGCGATGTGAAGATCGCGCAGAAGGCGCTGAACGTCTCGCTACCAGGCCAGCCGGCGATTGCGCTCGCTCTGGGGTACGACCAGCGCGCCGGCAAGGAGTTCTCGACCGTCTCCCGCTCCGACACGATCATGCTGATCCGTGCCGATCCCGCGACGAAGACGATCTCGCTGCTGTCTTTCCCACGTGACCTGATCGTCCCGATCTACTGCAAAGACGGTTTCGTCGCACACGATCGCATCAATTCGGCCTACGCACGCTGCGGCGCGACGGGATCGCTCGACACGGTGAAGGAGCTCACCGGGCTGCCCATCAACTACCTGATCACCCTCAACTTCCATGGGTTCAAGCAGATTGTCGACCAGCTCGGCGGCGTGTGGATGGACATCGACCGGCGGTACTACAACCGCAACGTCGGAACCGCGGCCACGGACTACTCCAACATCAACCTGCAGCCGGGTTACCAGCTGCTCTCGGGTGAGAAAGCGCTTGAGTTCGTGCGCTTCCGGCATACGGATTCCGACTTCTACCGGCTCGCCAGGCAGCAGTCCTTCGTGCGAGCGCTCAAGCAGCAGGTCTCAAATCATTTCAGCCCGTTTGAGCTGCCGAAGCTCGTCTCGACGATCACGAAGAACATCGAGGTGGGGGCGGCGACCCATTTCAGTGACACGACGGTGTTGCAGTACGCATTGCTTGCGGCCACGCTCCCGGGCGGCCATTTCTTCCAGGTTCGTCTCGACAACGTCACGGGGTACTCGGAACTCGATGCGTCCGCCTCGACGATCAAGCAGGCCATCGACGAGTTCGCAAACCCCGATGTGAGCTCGTCGAAGGCGGCGAACGCATCGGCCCTTGGCGAGAAGATCAAGACGCCGAAGACGAAGGCGCCTCCCGTCGCAGACACAACCGTCACCGTGCTGAACGGAAATGGCGTGCCCGGCTCTGCCGCAAACGCGAGCTATCTGCTGGCGCAGCGCGGCTACGTGACCGTCTTGCCGCCGGGCAACCTGCAGCCGAATGCACCGACCCAGGACTACTTCCATACGGTCGTGTACTACGACCCAAAGGTTGCGGTTGCGAAGCCCGCAGCGGTTGCGCTGCAGAAGCTGATGCAGCCGGCAGACGTGAAGGCGCTCCCCGCCGATTCGCCGTTGCACACGCTTGATCCAGGCTCAATGCTCGTCGTCGTTGTCGGACAGACGTTCCACAACCAGCTCACCGCACCAACGGTGCCGACCGTCAAGATCCCGCCGCGGCAGACGCCGTCAGTGACTGCAAACCCGAGCGTTGGCGCAGAGCTGCTCGCCCCCTATAGGTCGAAGGTGCCGTTCACGCTCGAGAATCCGACGGTTCTCGCGCAGAACTCGTATCCCGACCATCTCGGCAGCGATCAGCCGATTCACTACTACTGGATCACGAAGGGGCACAAGGCGATCCGCATGGTGTTCCAGATTGGCGGAAACCAGTATTGGGGTATCCAAGAGACCGATTGGACTGACGCGCCGGTCCTTGGCGACCGCAGCTTCCGCCATTCGCTGAACGGCCGTGAGTTCGAGTTCTTCTACACGGGCACGCACCTGCACATGATCGCTCTGAACGCGAATGGCGCTACGTACTGGGTGATTAACACGCTGCTGGATTCGCTTTCGAACGAGACGATGATTGCAATTGCCAAGGGGCTGAAGCCCGTCCCCCGCGGCAAGTAGAGTTCGGTTGATGACGGGACAGGCAGAAGTGGGGAGGCGTTTGTGAGCAAGGTTGGGATCTTTGGCGCCGGCTGGGTCGGCCTCGTCACCGGATCGTGTTTTGCTGAACTCGGGCACGAGGTCGTCATCCGCGATGTCGTCCCCGAGAAGATCGAGGCGCTTCGCAAGGGCGACGTTCCGTTCCACGAGCAGCAGGTTCCTGAGCTGCTGCAGCGGAACGCCGAGCGCCTAACCTTCACGCTCGACGTCAACGATGTTGCCGACTGCGAGTTGCTCTTCATCTGCGTCGACACACCCCCGACGTACTCGGGCGACGCCGACCTTTCTCGCGTGTGGACAGTCATCGATGAGCTGCCTAATCTGAAGGGGCGCCCGATTCTCGTCATGAAGTCGACGGTGCCGGTGGGAACCGGCGAGAAGGTGCGTCATGGCCTCGATAGCCGCGGGCTTGGGCACGTTGGCTACGCGTCAAACCCCGAATTCCTGGCCGAGGGTCGTGCCGTCGAAGATTTCATGAACCCCGATCGTGTTGTTGTCGGCGCCTTTGAGGAGGCCGACGGCGACGCCGTCGCGGCGCTCTACTCCGGACTCGAAGCGCCGATCGTGCGCTGCGATGTCAACTCCGCCGAGATGATCAAGCTTGCGGCGAACGCGTTCCTGATGACGCGCATCTCATTCATCAACGAGATCGCCAACGTCTGCGAAGCGACGGGTGCGGATGTCGTGAAGGTCGCGGCAGGTATCGGCTTGGATCGCCGGCTCGGCCCGCACTTCTTGAACGCGGGTATCGGGTATGGCGGCTCGTGTTTCCCGAAGGACTCCTTGGCACTCAAGCAGCTGGCGTCGAACTCCGGCTACCACTTCCAGCTTCTCTCGGCGGTGATCGAGGTCAACGAGTTGCAGAAGCGCCGCGTGATCCAGAAGCTCAAGAAGCACCTCGGCCCATTGCGCGGTAAGTCCGTTGCGCTGCTCGGCCTTGCATTCAAGCCCAACACCGACGACATGCGCGAGGCGCCGTCGATCGTGCTTGCAAGCCGTTTGCTCGCGGAAGGTGCGGAAGTGCGTGGTTGGGATCCGGTCGCCGACGGCCGCGCGTTGCCGCGCGGGGTGGAGATCGCAACGAGCGTGCTCGACGCAGTGCGTGGGGCTGACGCAGCGGTGATCGTTACCGAATGGGCTGAACTGAAGACCCTTGCCCGCGACGAGATCCGCGACGCCATGGCGAACGCGCTCATCATTGACGGGCGGAACCTGCTCGATCCGGCCGCCGCGCGCGAAGCTGGGTTTGAGTACGAGGGGATTGGACGCCCCGCCGCCCTCGTCGCGGAGCCGAGTGTCTGAAATGGATCGCGCGCTGACGCCACAGCGAGGCCGCTGATGGAAGCAATCGTTCTCGCAGGTGGCAAGGCAGAACGGCTCGGCGACGCGGCCGGCGGAAAGCCGAAGGCACTTGTTGAGGTCGCTGGGAGGCCACTGCTCGCCTACCAGGTGGGTCGACTTGCTCGTGCAGGCGTCGACCGCGTGATCGTCTCGTGCGCGGTTGATCAGGGAGAGCTCTTCGTGGAGGAGCTCTCGTCAATCGGCCCCGAAATCGTCCCGGCTGAGGAGCCCGAGCGGCTCGGTCGCGGCGGCGGGATCAAGTTCGCAGCGTCGTTCCGGCAGGAAGAGGGCGATGTCTATGCGATGAATGGCGACGAGCTTGTCGCGGTCGACTTCACGGCTCTCCTCGAACGGCATCGCACGACAGGTGCTGCAGCGACCATCACGGTCGCGCGGCCGAAGTCACAGTTCGGCCTGGTGGACATCGAAGCCGACGATGTCGTCACAGGTTTCAGCGAGGTTGCGTACGTGCCCTACTGGGTGAACTGCGGCATCTACGTCTTTACGGCTGACGCGATCACCCGTCTTCCTGACAAGGGTGATCACGAGACAACAACGTTTCCGGAACTCGTCGCGGAGCGGAAGCTGCGTGCCTACCGACACGAAGGAGTGTGGTTGACGGTGAATACCCCGAAAGAGCTCCGCACTGCAGGCGACTACGTTTCTGAGCATCCCGAGTGGCTCGCGTGAGCGGTCTCCCGGACAGTTTCGCGCAGTGGACGACGCAGACCCGTCGCGTCGACAAGCCGTGGGGTCACGAGATCATCTGGGCGCTCACGGATATCTACTGCGGCAAGGTGTTGTTCGTCGCCGCCGGCCAGTCGCTGTCGCTGCAGTACCACGAGCACAAGGATGAGTCGTGGTACGTCCAGTCTGGCCGAGCATCGATCGAGCTCGGGCGGGTCGGTGAAGACCATCTCGATGCCGGCGAAGTTGGCGCTGGCGCGTCGTTCCACTACACGCCGGGCACCGTCCATCGCATCACCGCCATCGAGGACACGACGATCCTCGAGGTGTCGACGCCACACCTTGACGATGTGGTGCGTCTGCAAGACGCCTACGGGCGCGAAGGCACCTCGGCTGCCTGAGCCGCACAACATTGACATACCTCTGGTAAGGTTGTCCCGATGTCGGGCACTGCGTCAGCGAACGGGTACACGGTCAGCGCAGCTGCTGAGCACACAGGGTGGAGCCCACGCATGCTCCGGTACCTCGAAGATCAGCAGCTCGTCATCCCGCGCCGCACGGCGGCCGGCTACCGGATCTACGGGCTGCGTGAGCTCAATCAGCTTCGGACGTTGAAGGATCTGCGTACCCGGCACGGCGTGGAGCTCGAGCAGCTCGCGTTCGCGTCGCAACTCCGTCGACAGCCCGAATTGCGTGCCGCCGTCGATACGTGGCTCGCAGCCGCCGACGACCGCTCGTGGATCGAGTGGGAGCAGCGCAAGCATGAGCGCCTGCTGCAGGTCGCCTAGACCCCAAATTTTTGCATTTCAAGAACCCAAAGAGAAAGAGGACGACGTTGGCGACAACGAGACGACATGACGTGAAAGATCTCAGCCTGGCCGCAGAGGGCGTGCGCCGCATTGCCTGGGCCGAGCGCCAGATGCCCGTGCTTCGCAGCATCCGCGAGCGCTTCGAGGCTGAGCAGCCGCTTGCGGGGTACCGCGTCTCCGCGTGTCTGCACGTGACGACCGAGACGGCTGTCCTGATGCGCACGCTCAAGGCTGGCGGTGCAGACGTGGTGTTGTGCGCGTCGAACCCGCTTTCGACGCAGGACGATGTCGCCGCCGCGCTCGTGGCCGAGTTCGACATCTCGTGTTTCGCCATCAAGGGTGAAGACAACGACACGTACTACCAGCACATCGAGGCTGCAGTCGACCATAAGCCGCAGCTGACGATGGACGACGGTGCCGATGTCATCTCCGTGCTCCACAGCGCACGCCGGGAGCAGCTCGGCGACATCATCGCGGGCATGGAAGAGACGACCACCGGCGTGATCCGGCTCAAGGCGATGGAGGCCGACGGCGCGCTCGCGTTCCCGGTGATCGCAGTGAACGACGCCCGGACGAAGCACTTCTTCGACAATCGCTACGGCACGGGGCAGTCGACGATCGACGGCATCATCCGCGCGACGAACGTGCTGATCGCCGGCACACGGTTTGTTGTCGCTGGCTACGGCTGGGTCGGCCGTGGCGTCGCATCCCGCGCACGTGGGATGGGCGCGCACGTCATCGTCACCGAGGTCGATCCGATGCGCGGCCTTGAGGCGCTGATGGACGGCTACGAAGTGCTGCCGATGGCAGAGGCCGCGAAGATCGGCGACATCTTCTGCACGGCGACGGGCGACAAGCATGTGATCGCCAAGGAGCATCTCGCCAGCCTCAAGGACGGCGCGATTCTCTGTAACACGGGTCACTTCAACGTCGAGATCGACATTCCGTCGCTCCGTGGCATGGCTGTGGAAACGCGTGAGGCTCGGCAGTTCGTCGAGGAGTTCACGTTCGCCGACGGTCGGCGCGTGTACCTGTTGGCAGATGGTCGGCTCGTCAACATTTCGGCCGCTGAGGGTCACCCGGCGATCGTCATGGACATGTCCTTCGCCAACCAGGCGCTTGCCACTGAGTACGCGGTCAACCACGCCGCGTCGCTCGAGCGGAAGGTCTACTCCGTGCCGCGAGAGATCGACGAAGAGATCGCCCGCCTCAAGCTGATCACGATGGGTGTCACGCTCGACCAACTGACGGCTGAGCAGGCGAAGTACCTCGCGTCGTGGGACGAAGGCACCTGAGCCGACTCCTGCTCGCAGGCCTTTTCGATGCTTGAACCTGAACGAATCCTCCGGTTGGAGGCGGGGCGGGTCGTGTTTCTCGACCAGCGCCGCCTCCCAACCGAAGAGGTTGATGTCGTGTGCACGACCGCGGCCGAGGTCGCTGACGCGATCCGGACGATGGTTGTGCGAGGCGCACCGGCGATCGGTGTCGCGGCCGCATACGGCATTGCGCTTGCTGCCGAACGCGGCGAGAACCTCGATGAGGCCGATCACGTGTTGCGGACGTCGCGCCCGACTGCGATCAACTTGATGTGGGCGCTCGACGAGATGCAGCGCGATCCGTCTGCTGAGCACGCGCGAGAGATCCACCGTGACGAGGTCGAGCGCTGCCGGCAGATGTCAGCCCATGCCGCCACGTTGCTCCAGCCGGGCACACGCGCGTTGACGCACTGCAACGCCGGTGGGCTCGCGACCGGTGGGTACGGCAGCGCCGTTGGCGCACTGATCGCGTCGTTCGAGCGCGGGTTGATCGACCACGTGTGGGTCGACGAAACGCGTCCCCTGCTGCAGGGCGCACGGCTTACCGCGTGGGAGCTCGAGCACGCTGGCATCCCGTTCTCGGTGATTCCCGATTCGGCGGCCGCGTCGTTCATGGCTCGCGGTGAGGTTGACGCAATCTTCACTGGAGCCGACCGGATCGCCCGAAACGGGGATACGGCGAACAAGATCGGCACGTATGGTCTCGCCGTCAACGCGCACCATCACTCCGTTCCCTTCTTCATCGTCGCTCCGACTTCGACGATCGATTCGGCGACCGCTGACGGTGCCGGTATCCCGATCGAGGAGCGCGACCCGTCTGAAGTGACCAGTCGTTTTCCCGCTCGCAACCCTGCGTTCGACGTAACGCCCGCGGATCTGATCCACGCGATCATCACCGAGCAGGGCGTTCACCGCGCACCCTACGGCGACACGTTGCCGCTCGCGGGAGCTCACTCGTGAAAGCACTCCTGCTTGCTGGTGGTTACGCGATGCGACTTCGACCGCTCACCGAGACGGTCGCGAAGCCACTGCTGCCCGTCGGTGGTCGGCCGATGGCCGACTGGATCGTTGACGCCATCCGCGCCGCCGGGATCGATGAGATCCACGTCGTAACGAACGCCGTGTACGCAACGTCGTTTACGGAGTGGGCCGACGGGCGCGGCATCGTGGTCCATGACGACCACACATCGTCAAACGACGATCGGCTCGGCGCCACGGGTGACATCTGGTTCGCGATCGAGAACGGCGGGCTCGTCGACGACGATGTTCTGGTGATCGCCGCGGACAACCTGTTTGCGTTCGCGCTTCGTGACTACATCGATTTCTGGGCGGCCCGGGGCGGATCGGCAGCCAGTGCGATCGCGGTGCACCAGCTTGAAGATCCGTCGCTCGCGTCGCTCTACGGCGTCGTCGAGCTCGGTGAGGGGCAGCGCGTCGTGAGCCTCGAAGAGAAGCCGGAGCAGCCCAAGAGCAGCTTGGTTTCGACCGCGACCTACATCTTCGGGCGCGACCATCTACCGCTGATGGAGGGGTATCTCGAGGCCGGGCTTCCGCCTGATCCTCCAGGCAAGTTCATCTCGTGGCTGCTTGAGCGGGAACCCCTCTTTGGATATGGCATCACGGGCGAGTGGCTCGATATTGGCGATCCGGTGCAGCTCCTGACAGCCGACAATCTCTATCGCGCGCGGCTTGGCCTTCCGACGCGCGAGCAGTACTCGCTCTAGCGCCGGGTACGCCAGCTCACTGCGCCGTCTCCGTGCGAGCTGACGCGCGACGGATCAGCACGGCGCCAATCAGCGAAGCACCAACGGCCGAGAGCCAATCGAGCGACCGCGGCGTAAGCGGCGGCAACGTGACGGCGAGGTTTACCGCTACCGCCACGCACGCCGCGATGCGGAAGTCGGGAAGAAGCAGGCTCGTTGCGATCGCGAGGCCGAGGAGCAGCAAGAGCGGCACGGCCGCGTGAGACACGCCGCCGTAGTGCACGACAGCGAATTGGCTGTCGCACAGAAACAGGCCGACGATTCCGCCAGCAACAACCCGCTGACGCGCCGTCCGGGACTCGGCAAGCAGGAGAGCCAGCGGCACAACGACGAGTGCCCCGGAGTGCAGGTTGACGTCGAAAGCGGGGATGAGTGCGACGTTTGCGCAGGCAGAAGCGCACAGCGCGCTCAGTGGGCGAGAGATGTTGGCACGACACAGCGCACGCCAAAGCAGGCTTGCAGCAAGGAAGACGGCGATGACATACGCAAGGCGAACGATCGCGACCTGGTCGGAATGGGACGGGGCGTGGGTGCTGCGCGCCCAATCGCGCCACGATGGCTCTCCGGCAAACGTTGCTGCGGCGACAACAGCAGCCCAACCGAGGATCGTGCTGGATACGTAGCGCCATGGGCGTGGCGCCGCGAGCCCGCTTGTGAGAGCCACCAGTGTCGCCTGCGGTTTGAGCGTCGCTAGGGCATGGAGGAACCCGCCAACAGGCCGTTGCGAGATCGTCGCGCCGAGCAGCGCGAGCGCAATGAGCGGGGGATCGATCTGACCGCGCGTGATCCCCATGCGTAGGGGAGCGAACGTGACGGCTGCCGACGCCAGAAGGACCACCGTGGCGCGTGTGGGTGTGATGCCGATCAGGCGAAGCGTGAGCCACACAATTGCGAGCGCCGAAAGAATGTTCACGAACACCCACCCGATTTGGGCATGCAATAGCGCGACGTTCGTGATCGGCCGGAACGCGACCGCGATCGGCGGAAGATCGCGGAAGTAGTAATTGAGCTGACCGCCCGTGACGCGTTCCTCGGCGGGGAACAGCGTCGTGTTGTCGTAGGGATTGCCGCCGCTCGCGGTCACGAGTGCTGCCGTGTAGCGCGTCGCGAAGTCGGGCTCAACATGACGGGCTTCGGAGCCGAACTGTGCGAGCGACACGAGCGTGATCACGAATGCGACCGTTACACCGAGAGGCACCGTGAGGCGAACCATCGCTAGGTGATAACAGAATCCCACGCGTCGGGCGCCGACGACGGTCAACCGTTTCAGCGCGGTTACAGCTTCTGGACTACACGTGTGTCGATGCTGATTGACCTGCTGCTCCCACGCCGCTGTGTGAGCTGCGGACGTTCAGGGGGGCCCGTCTGCCGCGCGTGCCTCGATGGGTTGCCGCGTGTCGGCGCAAGCCATTGCAGTCGCTGTGGCGGGCCGACGGCGGTGCCAATGCTTCGATGCCGAGACTGTGCGCGAACGTCTCCTGCGTACGCGACTGCGCGCTCGGCCCTGCTGTACGAGGGCGTAACACGGTTGGTGGTGTCGGCATGGAAGGAGCGTGGCGTTCGCACACTTGCCAACCAATTGGCAGCGATTATCGGTGCGGATATCCCAGCTCGTGGTGGCGCGACAGTGACGTGGGTGCCGCCCGACCTCAGCCGCCAGCTGCGGCGGGGGCACCATCCCGCGCGAGCGCTTGCACGTGAGCTCGCCGCCCAATGGGGGACACCAGGCGGTGATCTGCTCATCCGAACACGACCGGCGCGTCGACAGGCTCGGCTAGCGCGGGCGGAGCGCTACACGAACGTCTGTGGTGCATTCGAGTCGCGTGGTCCCTGTGAGGGCGAGATCGTCTTGGTTGACGATGTCTTCACCACAGGCGCGACGGTCGATGAGTGCGCACGGGCGTTGCGGCGCGCGGGGGCAACACGCGTCGATGTGGTGACGCTCGCGCGGGCGCCGCGGTAGAGCCTCACGCCCCGAACGTGGCATCAGGGCTGTCGCGGTATGCGAGTACGGATTTCGTACGGTTTCGCCGTGGGTTGTGAGCGCTACGCTCAAAGCAGACAACGGTTCCACGATGTAAGGGAGGCCATCATGCTTCTTCAGGTCAAAGGCAAGAACATCGATGTTGCGCAATCGCTTCACGATTACTTGGAGCGCAAGCTGAGCACCATCGACCGGCGCCTCCCGGATGAGACCCAGATCGAAGTGGTCTTCTGGAACGAGAAGAACCCGTCGATCTCGGCCCACGATGTGGTCGAAGGAACGATCTACGCGAAGGGCACGACGCTCCACGCAACTGAGGCAACCGACGACTTCCGCACGTCGATCGATCGGCTGACCGAGACGCTTGAGCGGCAGGTCGCGAAGTACGCCGAGAAGCGGAAGCTCGAGCCGCGGCGCCACGCGCCCCACAACGGGGCGTGACGCAGGAGGGGCCGCCACTGCGGCTGCGCTTTGCACGACGATTTGGGCTCGAACCGGAAGGTTCGGGCCCTTTGTCGCACTACGACAGCGTTGGCATTGACGGGGTGGCCCGACCTGCCTCCTGGGATGCGGTTCTGCACCTCGATCATCCGTGTGAGCTCGGAGCGACGCTCGACTTCGCTGTTGATGCAGCCGGTGCTGCGCACATCATTGATGGCAGCGGGCCGGTTGCCGACGGTGTCGCCGCGTTGGGCTCGCGGGTCGAACGACCGTACGTTGCGCACGCGGTGGCGATCTTGCCGGGGCGTTGGCTGATCGGCGCGCGTCACATCGCGGGGGTAGTCACCCTGGCAGTTGGCGGCGACGAGGTGTCGGTCTCGTGGATCGGCGAGCGGCGGGAGCAGTCGGTCGACGGGGTGGAGGCGGCAGCCCGATTCGGCCCGCTGGAGGAGTTCCACCGGCGCGGTGTTGACTGTGCTGTCGTTGCGCGGCGTATTGCAGACGATCTGTTTCTGGTAGAGGTAAACCTCCTGTGACCGCTCGTCTCCTTGCGCCCGGTGAGCTCGCCTCCCTCGTTGAAGAGATCGCGGCGATCATGGGCGAGTGCATCGATGCCGGCGCCTCGGTGGGGTGGGTGCTCCCGTACGAGCCGGCCGACCTCGCGCGCTTCTGGCGTGGCATTGCCGATCGTGGAGCAGCCGGCGAGCTCTGGGCATTCGGGGCGTTCGTTGACCGTGAGATTGCCGGCGTGGTGCTCCTGACGGGTTCAGGAAGAACGAACGGCCCTCATCGGGCTGAGATTCAGAAGCTGCTCGTCTCGCCACGGTTTCGGCGGCGTGGCATTGGGCGCGCGCTGATGCTCGTCGCCGAGGAGTACGCCGTCGATCGCGGGCTGACCTTGCTGCACCTCGATACGGCCGGCGACGACGCTGAACGGCTCTATCAGACGCTTGGGTGGGTCTATGCGGGGTCGATTCCGAACTACGCCCTCGACCCGGCCGGAACGCCCCATGCAACAGCTCTCTACTACCGAGAGCTGCCACCTCACTGAGTGTGTGTGCTGACCCTCAGCGCCGCGAAGCGGCCGAGGGTTACCCTTCACCGGATGCCGAACCTCGGATCACTCGAAAAGGCCCTCCGTTTCGGAGAAGGGCGGCGGATGAAGCGGCTTGCCGAACAGGCTGCGTACATCGCGACGCTCGAACCGCAGTACACGTCGCTCTCTGACGAGGAGCTGCGTGCGAAGACCACCGAGTTCCGCGTGCGCCTAGAGAACGGCGAGGATCTTTCGGCCCTGCTCTTTGAAGCGTTTGCCGCAGTGCGCGAGGCGCGACTACGCGAATCCGATCAACGCATGTTCGACGTGCAAATGATGGGCGGCATCGTTCTCCACGAGGGTGATGTCGCCGAAATGCGCACCGGCGAAGGCAAGACCTTCGTCGCGAGCCTCGCGCTCTACTTGAACGCGCTCCCAACGACCGAGCAGCCCGATGGCACCCGCATTGGCCAGGGCGTGCACCTCGTCACCGTCAATGACTACCTCGCGCAGCGCGATGCCGAGTGGAACCGTGGTGTCTACGAGCGGCTCGGGATGACTGTCGCCTCGATCAACGCGGCGATGAGCTTCGAGGATCGGATGGCGGCGTACCTGTGCGACATCACCTACGGCACGAACTCGGAGTTCGGCTTCGACTACCTCCGCGACAACATGGCGATCTCGGCCGATGGTGTCGTCCAGCGCAGTCACGCCTACGCGATCGTCGACGAGGTCGACTCGATCCTGATCGACGAGGCACGGACACCGCTGATCATCTCGGGTGAGCCGCAGACGGCGGCAAAGACCTACTACGACTTCGCTCGCGTCGTCAAGACGCTGCGCGGTATTCAATCGTCGGGCACGAAGGTTGAGGATCAGTCGCTCGCAAGCGAGTACGACTATCTCTACGACGAGAAGCACAAGACCGTTTCGCCGACAGAGTCGGGCATCGAGAAGGTCGAGCGCGCCATGCGGGTCGAGAATCTCTACGACCCCCGCAACGTGCAGCTCGTCAACCACCTGATTCAGTCGCTGAAGGCCGAGGCGCTGTACAAGCGTGACGTCGACTACGTCGTCGAGGACGGCGAGGTGAAGATCGTCGACGAGTTCACCGGTCGCATCATGGAAGGGCGCCGCTGGTCGGAAGGTCTCCATCAGTCAGTTGAAGCGAAGGAGAACGTCCAGATTCAGGAGGAGCACCAGACGCTCGCGACGATCACGCTCCAGAACTACTTCCGTCAGTACGAGAAGCTCGCGGGCATGACCGGTACGGCGAAGACAGAAGAGAAGGAGTTCGTCGAGATTTACGGCCTCGAAGTCGTGCCGATCCCGACGAACGTCGACGTCGCACGGCTCGACCGCAACGACCTCATCTTCAAGACGAAAGAGGCGAAGTTCGCAGCGGTTGTGCGCGACGTTAAGGAGCGGCATCTGACAGGGCAACCGATCCTGGTCGGCACGATCGCCGTCGAGACGTCGGAGTACCTCAGCGAGCTCCTGAAGCGTTCGGGAGTGCCGCACACGGTGCTGAACGCCAAGGAGCACGCACGCGAAGCCGAGATCATTCAGGACGCGGGCAAGAACGGCGCCGTCACGATCGCGACCAACATGGCGGGCCGCGGCGTCGACATCAAGATCGACGACCACGTGCGATCGGTCGGAGGGCTCTACGTCCTCGGTACCGAGCGCCATGAGTCCCGCCGGATCGACAACCAGCTGCGTGGACGGTCAGGTCGCCAGGGTGACCCAGGCGAGACGCGTTTCTACCTGTCAGGCGAGGACGACCTTGTGCGGATGTTCGCGGGCGACCGTATCAAGGGGATCATGGAGCGCTTCAAGCTCCCCGACGACCAGCCGATGGAGGCGTCGATCCTCTCGAAGCAGATCGAGAACGCCCAGCGGAAGGTTGAAGAGCAGAACTTCGTCTCGCGGAAGAACGTCCTCAAGTACGACGACGTGATGAACGTCCAGCGGCGCGTGATCTACGAGCAGCGTCGTGGTGTGCTGCAGGGGCGCGATCTTGCAGAGGAGATCAAGGTGATCTGGCTGCCGGAGGTGATCGAGAGCACCGTCACCGAGTACACCCCCGGTGATGTGCGCGACGAGTGGGATCTCGACGCGCTCGTGCTTGCGATGGAGCAGCTCTACGGCACCGGTGTGACGCCCGACGAGCTGAAGGGGCTCGATCGCGAGCGGATCATCGAGGAGTTCCTCGACGACGCGACCGACGCGTACAACGAGAAAGAGGCCGAGATCGAGAAGATCAACGAAGGCCTGATGCGTGATCTCGAGCGCTTCATCGTGCTCCAGACCGTCGATACCCGCTGGCGCGAGCACCTCGAGAACATGGACTACTTGCGCGACGGCATCTACCTGCGTGGCATGGCGCAGAAGGATCCACTCGTTGAGTACCGCAACGAGGGCCACGTCATGTTCGAGGAGCTCAACCGGATCATCCGCGAAGAGGTGATCGGGCTCCTGTTCCACGCCCAGATCGAGGCGACGGCGGCTGAGGATGGTTCAGCACCCGCGTTGCCGCAGGCCACCGCCGATACGGGACAGCTCACCTACGAGCACGAAACGCTTTCAGGCGCCGATGCGATCGCTGCGGCCGGCGGCGGAGTGGGGGCGGCAGTCGAGGCGCTTCGGCCGAGCGGTATCTCGGCAAATGGCGGTGCACCCGCGCACGCCGACCACCCTGAGATCGGGCGCAACGATGCGTGCTGGTGCGGGTCGGGCAAGAAGTTCAAGCGCTGTCACGGCGCCTAGACCTGCCTCTTCTAGACGAGGCCGTCTAGCACTCGCCGCGGTAGGCCATGGCCGGGGGACAGTCCCCAGGACGTGGCTCGGACGGGCGGGCCGGAATTAGCCGCGTAGGTGCTGCGCGAGAAACGGCAGGCTGCGCGCGAAGCGCCACGTCGCGCCACGGTGGCCGCCGTCGTGCAGCTCGAAGTGCGTGCGCACCCCATCAACCCCTGCGGCCTGCACCTGCTCCCAGAGTGCGACCGCCGCAAGATCGAGTCGGTACTCGTCGTTACGCCCTGCGTCGATCCAGATCGCCCGTGCGGCCCGGAGCGACTCCCTGTGCGCCTTCGCGAGCGTGATCGGGTCGTTTGCCAGCCACCGTTCCCACACGTCAGGGACGATCTCTCCTGTCTCGAGGCGGAACGGCACGTCAACGCCACCGCTCGGACGTGGCGAATAAGCGGCGGCGCAGGCCCAGACGTTCTGGAGCACCGCATCGGAACCAACCGAGAAGACCCGCCTGCCGGATGTGAAGTCGGCCCAGAAGAGATCGAAGGAACCTTCGTAGCGGTTCCGGAGCGCCTGAGCGGCAGGCGCAAACTCCGGCCGCAACGAGACATCAAACAGGCCGTCGCCTGCATGGCTCGCGAACGCCGAGAAGAGATCGGGCCGACGCAATGTCCAGACCGCGGCGCCATACCCCCCTGACGAGTGTCCGGCGAGGGCACGGTGCTCTGCGTCGGGCAGGGTACGGAAGCGCTCGTCGACGAATGAGATCACCTCGTCGCAGAGGTATGTGCCATAGCGACCGGTGGCCGGTGAATCGAGCCACTGCGATCCGCCGAGTGCTGTCCAACCGTCGACGAGCACGACGATCGCATCAAGCGCCAGTCGTTCGACGATCTCGGGCAGGTTCTCGGTCCAGGCCGAGACGTTGAACCACGCGCGTGCCTGCCCCGTGAGTGCGTGCAGCACGTAGATCACGGGGTAACGCTGTTCGCCACCGTCGTAGCCTGGTGGCGTCCACGCATACAGCGGGCGCACGTGCGCATCCTGGAGGGGGTTTCCGCGCAGTGCCTCACTCTCGATTGAGAGTTCGTGCCAGCGGCCGGACGTCGTCATGGTGTGACTTCTACCGGCTGGGAGACCACGGCTCGTCGAGCCGATCGAGCAGTAGTTCGCGGACACCCTCGATCGGGATCCGAATCTGCTCGAGGGAGTCACGATCGCGCAAGGTGACCTGACCGTCGGTGAGCGTGTCGTGGTCGATCGTGACGCACCATGGTGTGCCGATCTCGTCCTGGCGGCGGTAGCGCTTGCCAATGGCGGCAGACTCGTCGTACTCGGCTGACATCGTCGTGCGCAGCTTCTCGTACAGCGCGCGTGCCTTCTCGACGAGGGCCGAGTCGTTGCCAACAAGCGGAAGCACTGCAACCTTGACGGGCGCGAGGCGTGGGTGGAACTGGAGCACTGTCCGCGGCCGTTCGGCGACCTCTTCCTCGTGGTAGGCATCGACGAGGAACGCAAGCGCTGCGCGGTCGGCGCCAGCGGCGGGTTCGATCACGTGCGGGACGTAACGCTCCTCGTGCCCAACCCACTCAAGCTTGGTCTTCGAGTGTTCGGCGTGCTGGGTGAGATCGAAATTGCCGCGGTTCGCGATCCCCTCGAGCTCCGACCAGCCAATCGGGAAGAGGTATTCGAGGTCGCTCGTGCCGCTCGAGTAGTGCGAGAGCTCGGTCGATTCGTGTGCGCGCACCCGCAGGTGGTTTTCGCGCATACCGAGGTTCAGATACCAGTTACGACGCTGGTCGATCCAGTAGCGGTACCACTCCTCGGCCTCGGCCGGCGGCACGAAGAACTCCATCTCCATCTGCTCAAACTCGCGCATCCGGAAGAGGAAGTTGCCCGGGGTGATCTCATTACGAAAGCTCTTGCCGATCTGCGCAATGCCAAACGGCGGCTTGACCCGTAGCGAGCTCGTGACGTTCTTGAAGTTGATGAAGATGCCCTGGGCGGTCTCGGGGCGCAGGAAGACGCGGGAGGCTTCGTCGCGCACCGCGCCAACCTGTGTCTCAAACATCAGGTTGAACTCGCGGGCCTCCGTGAGATCGCAGTCGTCGGTGCCGCCGGCAAGCTTCGATGGCTTCCGGCCGCACGGGCTGGACGCAAGATGGTCGGCCCGGAAACGGAGCTTGCAGGTCTTACAGTCGACGAGCGGGTCGGAGAAGCCAGCCACATGGCCCGAGGCGACCCACACCTGCGGGTGCAGGATGATCGCCGAATCGAGCATGACGACGTCCTCGCGCTCCTGAACGAGCGCGCGCTGCCAAGCGGCTTTGACGTTCTGCTTGAGGAGCACCCCGTAGTGGCCGTAGTCGTACGACGAGCCGAGGCCGCCATAGATGTCTGACGACGGAAAGACAAAGCCGCGACGCCGACAAAGAGACGCGACCTTATCGATCGTTGCCTCGCCCTGGTAGCTCTCGAGTTCACTCATCAGACTTCCAACCTAGCGCGCCAGCGCCCGCCTTGTCGCAGTCCGCGCAGCATCCGGGTGTGTAGGCACACTGCTCCGACCAATGTTGCGGATCGCCCAATTCGTCCTGCGCCACAAGAAGCTCGTGCTGGGCTTCTGGATTGTTGTGCTGCTTGCGGGAGTGCCGAACCTCGGCAAGGCGACAAAGGCCTTCTCGCAGACCTTCTCCGTGCCTGGCCGTGAAGGGTTTGTCACAAACGACAAGATCCGACAGCTCTACGGCATTGACTTCCAAACCGAGCCGATCGTTGTTGTCTCGACGCTGCCTGCGAATGCAACCGTCGATTCACCCGGTTTGAAGGCGGTGATCGCGCGGACCGAGATGATCGTGTCGCACACGATCCCTCACGGTTTTGTTGCGGGATACGGATCGACCGGCGACCGCACGTTCGTATCGAAAGATGGACGTTCGACGTTCATCCTGGCCTACCTCGCGGTGAAGGCAAACCGTGGTTTTGGTGGTTCAGGTCCCGAAGTCAAGGCAATTCGAGCGGCGCTTTCGAAGCAGACCCTTGACGGCGCTTCGTGGCAGGTGACCGGTCTCGACGCCCTGGCTGACGCTGGAAGTTCGAACAACGGCAAAGGCCCAGGGGTCTTCATTGAGGCCTTCGTTGGTGGTGTCGGCGCCCTCGCGGTGCTCGCGTTCGTCTTCGCGTCGTTCATCGCGTTCGTTCCGATCGTGATGGCGCTCTTCGCGATCGTCGCGACGTTCATGGTGATGTGGCTGATCACGACGTTCGCTCAGGTGTCGTTCATCGTGACCTTCCTTGTTGCGTTGATCGGACTTGGCGTCTGTATCGATTACGCACTGCTGCTCGTGATGCGTTGGCGCGAAGAGCGCGCAAACGGGCTCGAGAACGTGGCTGCGGTCGAACGGGCAATGGAGACAGCAGGGTCAGCCGTCGTGTTCTCCGGCACAACCGTGAGCATCGGTCTGCTGTCGCTCGTCGTGCTGCCGGTTCCGTTCCTGCGGAGCGTCGGGTACGCCGGCATGTTGATTCCCGTTGTCAGCGTGTTTGTCGCGATCACGTTGCTTCCCGTCATCCTCGCCACGATCGGACCACGCCTTGACTGGCCGCGGGTGCGCCACGAACGCGATGCGAGCAGGTTCTGGACAAAGTGGGGTCAGCTCACCGTGCGCCACCGGTACTGGACGGCGCTCGCAGGTCTCGCAGCGATCGTGGCGCTCGCAGGTGCTGCAACCCAGATTCAACTCGGCGCGCCTAAGGCAGACACGCTTTCGGCCGCTGGAGACGCGCACGACGGCCTCGTCGCGCTCGAGAAGGCAGGACTTGGGGCGGGAACACTCACCCCGTACGCGGTCCTTGTCTCGGATCCGTTCCAGACGTCAGCTGCACGTTCGGCACTTTCCGGCGTCAGCGGTGTACGCGCCGTTGCCGCGCCGGGCGGTTGGGTCGCGGGTGGCACGCGTCTCCTGGCGGTGTTCCCGACACAAGACGGCGACTCGGCATGGGGCCGCAGCCTCGACAGTCGACTCAAGCGCATTGCCCACGGCAACGCCGCCACGGTCGGGGGTACACCCGGTCAGAGCGCCGACTTCGTCTCTGCCGTGTACGGCAACTTCCCGCTGATGATCGCGCTCGTGTCGATTCTCACTCTCGTGCTGCTCGCCCGTGCGTTCCGGTCGATCCTGCTGCCGTTGAAGGCGGTCGTCTTGAACCTTCTGTCGGTTGCCGCTGCGTGGGGCGTGCTCGTACTCGTATGGCAGAAGGGCTTCGGCTCGCATCTGATTTGGGGAATCCCGGCGACGAATGCGATCACCGAGTTCATCCCGCTCATGGTGTTCGCGTTCCTGTTTGGACTCTCGATGGATTACGAGGTGTTCATCCTTTCGCGCG
>CAIWTI010000154.1 GCA_903915545.1 uncultured Actinomycetes bacterium
AAAGCCAAGGTCGTGAACGCACGATGCGAACTCGTGCATTCCGTCGACACCGATTCCACCGCGAGACGACTGACGATCCCGATGCTGATTCAGGTCAACATCGCCAACGAGGACACCAAATCTGGCATCAGGCCAAGCGATCTCGAGAACTACCTCCAGTACGACGTCCGCGGGCTTTCGACGATGCCACCCGCCACAGCAACGGCGGATCAGTCCCGCACCTGGTTCCGCGCGCTCCGCGAACTCGCACAAAGCCATGACCTCAGAGACCTCTCAATGGGAACTACTCAGGATTACGCCGCCGCCGCCCAGGAAGGCGCCACGTACATCCGGGTTGGCTCGACCCTCTTTCGCTAACGGCTGACGCACGCCGGTCGCTTCGTTACGATCACGCCATGGGAGTAGCTGAACTATGGAGCCGCACCCTCGTCTACTTCGGGATCGCGGAAGAAGACGAGGACTACTACGAACTCGAAGACGGGTACACCGCCGAAGAGACCCTCGAGCAGAGCTACCGCGACCGGCCGAACGTCCGGCGTCTCACTCCGCGTCGCCGCGGTCAGGACTTCGACGACTGGACGGACTCAGAAGCCGACGAGCCGCGTGCCTCGCGCGGACTGCCCGCGCCGCCACGCGCTGTGCGTAACGCCGCCGCTGCCTCAGCGGGACGACCGCGGATCGAGGCCGTGCCTGACCCGAGCCAGAACAAAGTGCACCTCGTCGCACCACGCAGCTTCAACGACGCCCAGCAGATCGCAGACCGCTTCAAACAACAGACCCCCGTGATCCTCAATCTGCAGGGTGTTGATGCGGAACTCTCGAAGCGGTTGATTGACTTCGCGTCAGGGTTGACCTACGCGCTGAACGGTGGAATGCAGCGCGTCGCCGACAAGGTATTCCTCCTCACACCACGCAACGTCGAAGTTTCCGCTGAACAGCGCGCTCAGCTGCTCGCTAAGGGCGACTTCTTCAATCAGGCGTAGCGAGACGGACTAAGACGCGTCGCCCGAGCGCGTCTCCGCGCTTGTAGAGGTGGTTGGTGGTCGCAGAGATTCGTTCGTCGTGCCGTGTAGGAATCTTCGTCTGCCCGGAGAAGGGACTCACCGATGCTCCTTCTGGACTCCATCACAGAGCTCCAGCTGTTCGTGGCTGCCTTCGCGTGGGTGTACGTGCTCGCGCTGCTGCTGCACATCCTGAGCCAATGGGTTGCGCCGTCACTCCCGTACGCGCTGCGGCCCGTGACGCGGTTTCTGCACGACATCTGTGAGCCGTACCTGCGCTTCTGGCGCCGAATCGTGCCGCTGCAGGTGGGGCCACTCGACTTTTCGCCGTACGTCGCGCTCTTCGCGATCTGGATTGGCGCGCAAGTAGTGAACTCGATCCTGAACCAGCTTCACTAGAGGAGGCCGTCATGGCATACACCCCGGTCGAACTAAGGCACGTGCGTGTCAACCGAAGCCTCTTCGGATACAACAAGGCCGCCGTCGAACAGCTGCTCGACGAGGTCGCCGACAGTTTCGAGAACGTCTGGCGCGAACGCGGCATGCTCGACGAGAAGGTTGAAGGGATGGAGAAGCAGCTCGCCGAGCTGCGCCAGCGCGAAGCGCTGCTCACCCAGACGTTGATGGCCGCAGAACGCGCCGCAACCGAAGTGCGCGAGCAGGCGAAGCGGCAGGCGGAAGTGATCCTGGCCGAAGCGCACCAGGAAGCACGCTTGGTCACGCGCGGTGCTCAGGGAGAGAAGGATCGGCTTGTCGCCGAGCGTAGGCGTGTCGAGACGCTCCTACGCAGCGCCCTAGGGATGATCGAAGAGGCCAACGTCACGCCCAGCGCCGGCATGGACGCGTCCAGCGCAACCGTGTCACCGGCAGCCAGTGACACCACCGAACGCACAGCCGAAACGGTTACGCCGCCCTCCGCCTCACCGGCAGACACCGGGTGGCGAGACGACACACGCGAGTTCCAGCGCCCGAACCTCTTCATCACGGGCGATCCTGAAGCTCGCGCAGGCTAACGCAAGCACCTGAGTAGCCCACGCCCGAGTCGTGATGGGCGCGGGGGTACCCTGAGCCGGGTGAGTTCCTCCACCACAATCGAACTACGCGTCGCGCCCGGCGCGCGTCGCGCCGAGATCGTCGGGCGCCATGGGGGAGCTTGGAAGGTGCGCGTTGACGCCGCCCCCGAGCGTGGGCGCGCCAACGATGCGGTGATCCGTCTACTCGCGGAAACGTTGGTTGTGCCGCCGCGAGGCATCTCTGTGTTGGCGGGCCACACCAATCGCTCGAAGATCGTCTCCATTCAAGGCATAGACACCGCAGAAGCCGAGCGGCGCCTCGATTCGGCTGCAACGGCTCCAAAGAGCGCATGACCGTCGACCCAACACCCCTCATCGTCTCGGCCGCCGGGCGTTCGCTCGGCGCTTCCGCACGGCAGTGGGCGGGGCTCGGGCTCATCTCGTTTGCTGCGATCGTTGGTGACCAGGTCACTAAGCACCTCGTCACGAGCCGGCTCGGCCTCTACGACTCGGTGACCGTCGTCGGACCGCTCCACATCACGCACGTTCAGAACTCCGGCATCGCGTTCGGATTCTTCCCGTCGGCAACCTCGCTCGTTACGGCGCTCACCGTGATCGCACTCGGCTGGATGGTGTGGTTCTTTGCCCGCTCAGGTGCGCGCCATCCCGTGCTGCCAACGGCATTTGGGCTCCTCATTGGTGGAAGCCTCTCGAATCTCTTCGATCGGGTCTGGCTCGCACATGTCACCGACTTCCTCGACCTTGGCTGGTGGCCGGCATTCAATCTCGCAGACTCGTTCATCGTGCTCGGAGTCGCGACGCTCGTGGTTACGCTGGCACTCCCGCACCGTCCGCATGCCCCCGACGGCGTACCGCTCGATTTGAGCGCCCGATGACTCCGACCGAGATCGAGGTGCCAATCGAGGCGGCGGGTGAACGGCTTGACCGCTTCCTCGCCAGCCACGTTGGGTCTCGCGCGGCAGCCGAACGCGCGGTCGAACGCGGCGCACTCGTCGACGGCCAGGCGCGGCCCAAGAGCTACCGGCTCGAGGGCGGTGAAACGATTAGCGTCACGGCGGAACTCGCGCCTGCGGCGCCGTCGATCGACGACCTGCCGACCCCGACGATCGCGTGGAGCGATGAACACCTTGCGGTGGTCGATAAGCCAGCGGGCCTCGTCGTCCATGCCGGAGCAGGTGTCAAGACTGGGACGCTCGTTGATGTGCTCGCATCGACCGTTGCTGGCGGAGACCCTGAGCGCCCGGGCATCGTCCATCGGCTCGACCGCGACACGTCTGGGCTGATGGTCGTCGCGAAGAGCGAAGCGGCGCATGAGCGGCTCACGCAGCTCGTACGCGAGCGCGCACTTGAGCGCACGTACCTCACGCTCGTGCACGGTCGTCCGAAGTCCCGCATGGGACGCATCGACGCGCCGATCGGGCGAGATCGCGACGATCCCCTTCGCATGTCACTTGACAGTGACTCGCCGAAAGACGCCGTCACACACTTCGAAATCGAGCATCAGTACCCGGCGCACACGCTCCTGAGGGTGCAGCTTGAGACGGGACGCACGCACCAGATTCGCGTCCACCTCGCGGCAATCGGACTGCCCGTCATGGGGGACACGGTCTATGGAGTGCCAGCACCAACGCTTAAACGCCAGTTTCTGCATGCCACTGAGCTCGCGTTTCCGCACCCGTTTAGCGGCGAAACGATCGATGTGAACTCGCCGCTTCCCGAGGACTTGCAGCGGTTCCTCGCAAGCCTCGAGACCTGACACGCCCCGGAACGGTAGGATTCACCCCGTCCAGACCCACGAACCCGACGGACACTCGGCCCGGGCGGTGGTCGGCATTTACGCCGACTCCCGGAACCGAACCGCCGGAGCATCGCATTCCAAACCAAGAAAGGGGCACACACATGCCCGTCGTTTCCATGAAGGACCTCCTGGAGGCCGGAGTTCACTTCGGCCACCAGACCCGCCGCTGGAATCCGAAGATGAAGCGTTTCATCTTCGCCGAGCGCGGTGGCATCTACATCATCGACCTGCAGCAGACGCAGGCGCTCATTGACGAGGCCTACGCCTTCGCGAAGGCGATCGGCGAGCGCAACGGCTCGATTCTCTTCGTCGGCACCAAGAAGCAGGCGCAGGAAGCGATTGCCGGCGAGGCCGCGCGCGTTGGCATGCCGTACATCAACAACCGTTGGCTCGGTGGACTGCTCACGAACTGGCGGACGATGACCGAGCGGATCCAGCGTCTCCAT
>CAIWTI010000155.1 GCA_903915545.1 uncultured Actinomycetes bacterium
AAGCGGAGTGTCCTGAGACGCCGTCACCGAGTGCGACACCCCATTCACCTTGATCCGCAACGTACTTGCCATCTATTCCCTCCTCGTTTCTGGAGAGACGGTGTCCTCAGCGTCGAGGGTAGTACCTCAGCGTCGAGGATCGCTCTTTGGAGAAACCACAGTTGGCAGACCCACATTGAGCGAGCCTGCCAAACGGAGTTATAAACGGTTCGTTAACAAAGAGTCAATAGGACACCGGGTGTCGAAATAGGCCCGAGCCGGGCTGCACGAGGTGAGGTTTCGTCAGTTTGTGCCAGCGAGGAGCGAGCGAGCGGCTGCCGCAATCTCGCGCGCGCCCGGCAACGTCAGCTGCTCGAGGTCTTTTTGGTACGGGATCGGATGGTGTGGCGCGCCCACCCGAACGACGGGCGCGTCGAGATCCCAAAACGAATCTTGCGCGATTCGAGCCGCGATCTCCGCACCGAACCCGCAGAACTCGACCGCTTCATGCGCAACAACAACACGGTGTGTCTTGGCGACGGATGCGGCGATCAGCTCGGTATCCAGGGGAACGAGCGTGCGTGGGTCGACGATCTCGATCTCGATCCCTTCGGCTGCGAGTTCCCGCGCCGCGCGTACTGCGAGCGGTACGAGCGCACCAAGAGCAACCACGGTCGCGTCTCGGCCCTCCCGCACAACTCGACCCTTGCCAAGCTCGATCGCGTACCGCTCTTCCGGCACGGCGATCGGCTCGTCGAAGAAGAGCATCTTCTGTTCGAGGAAGATCACCGGGTTGTCGTCTTGAATCGAGGCTGCAAGCAGGCCCTTCGCGTCGTAGGAGTTCGACGGCATCACAACGACGAGACCGGGTATGTGCGCGAACAGCGCCTCAAGGCTCTGTGAGTGCTGGGCGCCGAGGCGAACGCCGCCGCCCGAGACCATCCGGATCGTCAGCGGCAGCGTCGGGGCGCCGCCCATCATGAAGCGCAGCTTGGCGGCCTGGTTGAGGATCTGATCGAAGGCAACGCCAGCGAAGTCGGAGAACTGCAGCTCGACGACCGGTCGCAGGCCAGCGAGCGCGGCACCGATGCCCGCTCCCACGAAGCCACTTTCGGTGAGTGGCGTGTCGCGAATCCGATCGCCGCCGAATGCCTCGTAGAGGCCTTCGGTCGCGCGGAAGATGCCGCCGACCTTCGCGACGTCCTCTCCCATCACGAACACGTCGTCGTTCGCAGCGAGTTCCTGGGCGAGCGCCTCGCGAATCGCGGGCACAAATGCCAGCTCGCGCTCCCCTGGGGCTGGCGGCGCCGGCGGCGTGTGATGGGGCGCGTATACCGAGGCGAGAAGGTCGTCTGGGTTCGCGGGCTCATCGTTGAGCGCGGTCGTGATTGCGTGTTCGACTTCGGCCTCGATCTCGGTGCGGATTGCGGCCATTGCCTCCTCTGTCGCGAATCCTCCGTCGAGCAGCCGACGCTCGAGCCGTGGCAGTGGATCTTTAGGCTCCCACTCGTCGATCACGGAGCGGTCGCGGACATCCGGGAGGTTCGCGCGCATCGAGTGCTGCATGCGCCGGAACGTCTTCAGCTCGACGAGCGTGGGCCCATCTCCCGAACGAGCACGGGCGAGCGCCTCGGCGACGACGTCTTCCACGTCTTCCACGTCGTTCCCGTCGGCGATCACGCCTGGCATGCCGTAGCCGGCCGCGCGCTCGGCAATGTCCGCGACGGCCCGCTGGGTGTCCCAACCGGCGGAGAGTGCGAACTGGTTGTTCTCGCAGATGAAGACGACGGGGAGCTTCCAGGTCGCTGCGAGGTTCATCGCCTCGTGTGCGGCACCCTGACCAGCGGCGCCGTCACCGAAGAACGCGACGGCCGCCTGGCCGGTCCCCTTCAGCTTCGCGGTGAGCGCCGCGCCACAGGCGTGTGGCAGCCCGGCACCGACGATGCCGTTGCAGCCGATGATGTTGAGCGAGAGGTCGGCAATGTGCATCGAGCCGCCGAGACCCTTGCAGTAGCCGGTTCGGCGCCCAAACATCTCGGCCATCATCCGGCGCATGTCGGCACCGGCTGCGATCAGGTGGCCGTGCGAGCGGTGGTGCCCAACGAGGTAGTCGTCGGGGCGCATGACCCCAGCAGCCCCGACGGCGATTGCCTCTTGCCCAACGCAGCTGTGCGCGGTGCCAACAATCACGCCGTCATTGAAGAGCTGTGCGGCGCGATCCTCGAAGACGCGGATGCGCACCATCGACCGGTACTGGTCAACGAGCGGCGGCCGATCCTTGGGGCGCGACCGCACGATCTTGACGCGCGCTTTCATGCGGCGACCGGCGGGCGCTGGTGGACTTCGACGATGTAGCCGTCGGGATCGAGGATGTAGAGACTCTTGCCGCCCTTGTTCGCGCCACCGGTCATCTCGACCGGTCCGCGCGGAGAGCGGAACGCAACGCCTGCCGCCGTGAGGTCGGCGTAGAGAGCGTCGATGCCGTCGACGAAGAAGCAGATGTGTCCCGTGCCGTAGTCAGCCGGACTCGTTGCGCCCGAACGGCGCTCGCAGCCCCGGTACTCGAGGAGTTCAACTTGAAACTCGCCGCCTGGCACCTGGATCATGGCGATGTCGAATGACGAGGCTTCGGGCACGCCAACAATGTCGCGGATCTCGGGCTCGCTGTACTCGCGGCGCCAGAGCAGTTCCAGACCGAGGGTGTCGACGTAGAACGTGAGGGCGCGATCGAGGTTCGAGACGGTGATGCCTGCATGACGAGGCCCGGTGATCGCCCACGTGGTCGTCATGCGCCGGTGTCCCCCCAGCGAGCCTCGTTGAGCCGTGCCATGCCGGGGCATACGATAGACAGAGGTCGGCCCGAATACACGGCGCCGCAGAAATTTGAGGACGGGACGATGCTGCTCGAAGGACGTGTTGCTGTGATCACGGGTGCTGCAAGCGGCATCGGTCGCGAGATCGCGCTGACGTTTGCGCGGGAGGGCGCGCGGATCGCGGGCTTCGATCGCTCCCCGGAGGCGCTTGACGCTCTCGTCGCTGAGCTCAGCGCGGCGGGATCGGTGGGAGCGTTTGGGCAGGTCGGCGACGTGCGCGATCCCGCAGCGGTTGACGCGGCGGCGGCGGCGATTGTCTCGGAGGCTGGACAGATCGACATCCTCGTCAACTGCGCCGGCATTCGCGAGATCAAGAACGTCTACGAGATCACTGCCGAGGAGTGGCAGGCCGTAATCGACATCAACGTCAATGGCCTCTTCTACTGGTGTCAGGCGGCAGCTCGTCGGATGCGGGAGAGCGGCGGCGGCGCGATCATCAACCTCGCGTCGGTAGGCGGCTTGATTGGCCTCTCGAACCGGCCCGCGTACTCGGCGTCAAAGCATGCGGTGGTCGGTCTGACAAAGAGCCTTTCGCGGGACCTCGCTCCTGCGGGCATCCGCGTGAACGCGCTCTGCCCCGGTGTGATCCGCACTGCGATGACCGAGGCGTACTGGGCCGACGATCGGTTCGAGAACGAGCTTGCGAGCGTCGTCCCTCTTGGGCGATCGGGCACGGCCGACGATGTCGCGCAGGCGGCGCTGTATCTCGCAAGTCCGATGAGCTCGTACGTGACCGGGGTTGCGCTGACCGTCGACGGCGGCTGGCTTGCCGAGAAGAGCTTCGCGGTGCCGGGCGGCTCGAGCACCTTTAGCGCCAGCAACGAACCGAGCTGAGTCGTTACGCCGTCGCGACGGTGACGATGCCCGCGACAAAGGCGATGCTCAACGCGAAGCGACGGAAGAGCGCGTCAGGCAGTCGGACGCCGAGCGACGTCCCGAGGAGGTTGGCTGCGATCACACCCGGCAGCCAGTAGAGCGTGTCGCGGGCCGCGGCACCGCTGAAGCGATGGTCGAGCGCGAGCACCGCGAGACCAATCGACGAGGTTGCGACGAAGTAGACAGCGAGGTCGGCGAAGAACGCCTTGGTCGCAACGCGCCGCTGTGTGAGGAGCAGCGCCGGCGGTATGCCGATCAGCCCGGTCGTCGTTCCGAGGAAGCCACCGCAGAACCCTGCGAACGGCGTCAGAAACCGGACGCGCAGGACGAACGGCCGACGCTCCGTCCACGCGAGCGCCAACGCACCGATCGCCACCACAATCCCGGCACCAGCTTTCAGGGTGTGCGTGTTGAGCGCACCAGCCTGCGAGCCAAGCCAGAGTCCCGGAGCAGCACCGGCGATCAGCAGGAGCGCGCGCCGCGACTGAATATGCGACCGGAAGCGCCAGGCAACCGAGATGCGCGTCGCAACCGAGATCAGCAGGTTGGCGGTCACGACGAACGGCAGCGAGAAGCCCGCGAGGAGTAGTGCAGGGGTCGCCGTCAGCCCAAGCCCGAATCCCGACGCGCCAGCGAGGAAGGCCGCGAAGGCGGCGAGGAAGCCGCCGAGAACAACCATGCGTGGATCATGCCTCACTTCGCGTGACCCCACCGAAAACCGGGCCTCCACCTAGAGCCGACGCGCGGACTTGAACCGCGGACCCCTTCATTACGAGTGAATCCAGTGAAGGTTCCAGAATTCGCAAAATGGCTTGAAATGGGGCTTTGCGCGTGCCAGTTCTGGTCGGTTTTGATCGCTTCTGGGATCCCCGTGTGTCATCCGTGTGGCACGCACGGCCCTCGTGTCGCCGAGACAGACAACACCGACCACAGCCAGACCTGAAGGCCCTACAACCGTCCCCTGTCTCTCACCTGGGCGACGAGGTCGGCCGGGGCGATCTTCGCGAGGTAACGATCAGTCACAGCCGTAGAGCTATGACCCAGCTGGGCCGTGATCGTTGGGAGAGGCTTGCCTTCCATGGCCAGGGCCGAGGCCAAGCTATGACGGAGAGCATGAGGATGGACACGACGCTCAATCCCAGCCCTCTGGGCCAGACGAGGGAGGAGCCGTCTTACGTAAGACGAGTCGATGCTC
>CAIWTI010000156.1 GCA_903915545.1 uncultured Actinomycetes bacterium
AGACGAACCCGTGCAGCAGACGGTGCGCTTCGGGATCGGTCTCGCCCGTCGGGGTGAGAAACCAGGTCGCACCCTCGAAGATGTCGGCGTTTGCGTTCTCGGGGCCGCGCGCTTCGGAACCGGCGATCGGATGGCCACCGACAAACCGTGGTGAGCCGCTCGCGGCGGCAACGACGCTCGCCTTCGTTGAGCCAACGTCAGTGACGGTCGTCGAGTCACTAGCGGCGGCAAGCACCTGAGCGACGCGTGCGGGAAGCGACTGAATCGGCGTCGCGACGACAACGAGCTCGGCACCTGCGACCGCAGCCTCGACCGAATCGGCGGCTGAACTGATTGCTCCACGCTCAAGCGCGACCGCAAGTGCGGCTGCGTCGGGATCCCAGCCAACCACGTCGATCCCGAGCCGGGCCGCGGCAAGGCCGAGCGAGGCACCGATCAGGCCGGTGCCGACCACACTGAGACGTGTGACAGGCATCGCTACGCGAGCGTGTCCCGCCGCATCAGCTCGGCGAGCCGGAAGGCGAGGTCGAGCGACTGCCGGCCGTTGAGGCGCGGGTCGCAGAGCGTTTCGTAGCGCGTATCGAGCTGCTCTTCGGAGATGTGCTCGGAGCCGCCCAGACACTCAGTGACGTCGTCGCCCGTGTACTCCAGGTGGACGCCACCTGGCCATGCGCCTTCGCTGCGGCAGGCGGCGAAGAACTCTTCGATCTCGAGCATGATCTGATCGAAGTCGCGTGTCTTGCGGCCGCTCGCGGTCTTGAAGCCGTTGCCGTGCATCGGATCGCACGCCCAGACCACCGGGTGACCGGCGTCCGTGATTGCGCGCAGCAGCGCGGGAAGGGCGCCCTGAACGCGGCCTGCGCCCATGCGCGCAACGAACGTCAGCCGACCAGGAATGCGTTCGGGGTTCAGACGCTCGGCGAGCTCGATCGCCTCATCTGGCGTTGCGGTCGGGCCGAGCTTCACGCCAATCGGGTTGTGGACGCCCGAGAAGAACTCGACGTGCGCGCCGCTGAGCTCACGCGTGCGCTCGCCGATCCAGATCATGTGCGCCGAGCAGTCGTACCAGTCGCCGGTGAGCGAATCGCGCCGCGTCAGACCCTCTTCGTACGGCAGCAGCAGGCCTTCGTGGCTAGTGTAGACGTCGACCTGGTGGAGCTGCGGCGTCGAGGCAACATCCACGCCGCACGCGGCCATGAACGCGAGCGCGCGCTCGATCTCTGACGCCATCACTTCGTAGCGGCGTCCCTGCGACGAGCTCGCGACAAACGCCTGATTCCACGCGTGCACCTGGTTGAGGTCGGCAAAGCCACCCTTGGTGAAGGCCCGCACCAGATTGAGCGTGGCGGTCGACTGGTGGTAGCCCTGCACCATCCGGTCGGGATCGGGAACGCGCGCTTCAAGCGTCGGCGGATCGTCATGAACCATGTGGCCGCGGAACGACGGGAGCTGCGTCCCGTCAGGTGCGTCCTCCCACGGCGACGAGCGCGGCTTCGTGAACTGCCCGGCGATGCGCCCAACCTTCAGCACCGGCAGCGCCGCGCCGTAGGTCAAGACAGCTGCCATTTGCAGGAGAATCTTCAGTCGCTCGCGGATCGCGACCGCCGAAAAGTCGTGGAAGGACTCGGCGCAGTCACCCGCCTGAAGGAGAAATGCTTTGCCTTCAGCGACCTTGCCGAGCGACGCTGGCCCGTGATCAGGCATGGGGGAAGGCGGGCAGACTACATCTCTACGAGCGTGATCGCTGCAGGCGCGCACACCGACTGGCAGCTCTGGCAATTGCTGCAGTCGTCGGTGACCGGGCTGTGTTCCCACAGGAACGGCCCGCGCCGGTCAGCATGGCAGGTGTAGCAGGTTTCGTTCACCGACTTCTTCACCATCAACTTCGGCCCCACTGATCCATGCGGGTTATGGCAATCGGAGCACGACATCTTTCCCGCGAGCAGAGGGTGCGTAGA
>CAIWTI010000157.1 GCA_903915545.1 uncultured Actinomycetes bacterium
CTCACGGCACCCTAGAAACCACATCCTCACGGCACCCTAGAAACCACATCCTCACGGCTCCTCTGAAGGTTCACAGAGCCGCATCAAGTTCCGAACAAAGCGGGGCTACCTTGCCGCTCAGTGGCACTCCTACAGCCCGCCCCGGAGCTTCTGAGTCGGGCCCAGCGCGGCGATGAAGCGGCGTTCGCTGAACTCGTCAGGGCCTACCAAACGCCCGTGTTCAACTACGTCTTTCGACTGATTGGGAATCGGACGCTCGCCGAGGACCTCACGCAGGACATCTTCATGAAGGTGCACCAGGGACTCCCGCGTTTCACGCTGCGGGCGAAGTTCACGACGTGGCTCTTTCAGGTGACAAAGAATCGGGTGCTCGATGAGTTCCGCGCGCGTGATCGCCGCCCGCAGTCTGCGTCGTCGATCGAGGATGCGGGGCTCTCGGTGTTCGATCCGCCGATCGAGGAGGCTGAGCTAATTGCTGCGCTTTGGCGCGCGATTGGCGCGCTTCCGACGGATCTGAAGGCTGCACTGCTGCTGCGGGACGTTATCGGGATGTCGTACGCCGAGATCTCCGACACGCTTGAGATCTCGCTCGCGAACGTGAAGTGGCGGATCTACCGAGCCCGGGAAGACGTGGGGCACGCGCTTGACCGCGAAGGCGTGGGGCCTGCGACTCGGGTCGCATCTTCAGCGATGTGAAAGCTCCCTGGAGAGGGAACTGGCGGTGCCGCCCCGGCCACAACGGTGTGGGGCTCGGCCGGGGTGGCACGCGCCGGATCTGTACGTGGGGTTAGACGCCCAGCGAGAGGCGTGATGCAAGCGTGTCGGGCAGCGCGACGGCGCGGATAGCGGCCTGCGCAGCCTCGACGTCGTAGGCGGTACGACGAAACGAGGCTCGACGCTCGGCGAGGTCGATCAGCAGCCATGAGGCGCGAGGATCGCCATCGCGAGGCTGCCCGACCGACCCTGGATTGAGGAGCCAGCGTCCGTCGAGCTCGACCGTGGCGCCGTCGGTTGCGATGCCGCCCACCAAGTCCCCGTCGTCTTCAGCGAGCGCGAGGGGAACATGGGTGTGGCCGACGAGCACGATCGGTGCCGTCGTCAGCACGAGCGATTCGCGGGCCGTCTCATTCGACAGCACGTAATCCCAGACCGGGTCGCGCGGGCTGCCGTGGAAGAGGTCGGCGCCCGGGCGTTGCTGTTCGGGGCCTAGGCCGTTGAGGTACTCGCGTGCGTTCGCGTCCAGTTCGTTCGCCGTCCAGCGCGCCGCAATCGCTGCATCGGCCGAGAACTCGCCGATTGAAAGCTTCCCGATCGCCGCAAGGTCATGGTTTCCGGCAAGCCCGACCGTTACCTGGGCTGCGATCAGCGATGCGCAGCGGTTAGGAAAGGCGCCGTAGCCGACGACGTCGCCGAGCGACCACACCTCATCGGGCGACTCCACAGCGATCGCCGCGAGCACCGCCTCGAGGGCGTGCAGGTTGGCGTGGATGTCGGAGACGACTGCGATCTTCATAAGCGAGGCCGCGGGTCTACCGCCGACGGGGAAACAGTAGTGATGCCGCTCGTAGCCGCGGGCGAGAGCGTTCGCTGGGGCCGTGATGCGGTACCCCGGTGGGCCGCGCGTTTGGCGACGATACTTAGAGGGTGGAACGTCACGATCAACGACTCACAGAACGGCTCGATCACCGCCGTTTGGTCACCGCGTTCGTCGCCGGGCTGGTTGTGTTTGGCGGCGGAACCTACGGCTTCCATCGCCTCCTGCACGAGTCGCTGTTCGATGCGTTCTACCGAACCGTGATCACCGCCACGCTCACGGGCCTCGACACAAAACCGCTCGGTCCAGGCGCTGAAGCGCTTACGATCGGCGTCGCCGTCGGCGGCGTGGCAATCTTCGGGTACTTGGCGGCGCAGGTCGTCGAGGCAATCGCACACGAGATCGCGCCTGATGCGCGCCTCCGCAAGCGGCGCACGAAGATGATCGACGAGCTCCGAGACCACTTCATCATCTGCGGCTACGGCCGTGTCGGTCGGCGAACAGCCGAGGAGTTCACTGCGTCCGGGCAGCCGTTCGTGATCCTCGACCGCAACCCCGATGCGGTGGCGGTTGCAGCCTCGCGCGGTGTGCTGTGCCTGCACGGGAGCGGCGCCGAAGACGACGATCTCGTACGCGCCGGGATCGATCGCGCACGAGGGGTCGTCGCGTCGGCCGATTCTGATGCTGAAAACCTCTACATCACGCTTTCTGCGCGCACGCGCCGACCTGAGCTGACGATCGTCGCTCGTGCGTCAGATGCGGAGGCCGAGCGGAAGCTGCGTCTTGCGGGCGCCGACCGTGTGGTGCAGCCGTACTCGAACGCGGGTGTCGAGATCGCGAAGCTCGCGCTGAAGCCACAGGTCGCTGCGTTCCTCGAAATCGTGTCGACCTACGGCGGGCCTGACCTTCGTTTCGAGGAGCTTGAGGTCGACGCGCACGCGCGCCACGCTGGCCAGACGATCCGCGACCTTCGCATCCGTAAGGAGACGGGCGCGCTGATCGTCGCCATTCGCCGCGCCGACGGCTCATTTACTGCCACACCGAGCCCCGATACGCGGATCGATGCCGGCACAACCTTGATCGCGATGGGTACTGAGCCAGAGTTGCAGGCGCTTGAGGAGCTATTTGCGCGGGAGTCCGTTGGCTCTGCATAGGCTCGAACGACTCGCTGCTGCGCTCGGAGAGATCGCCGGTTCCCCGGTGACGCTGACGCGTCCCAACGAGGAGGCTCACGGCGACTACGCCACGAACGTTGCGCTCGCGACGGTGAAGGAGCACAAGCGGCCGCCGCGAGAAGTGGCGGAAGAGCTCGCTGCCCGCGTCGTTGAGCTACCTGAGATCGCGCGTGCCGAAGTTGCTGGGCCGGGGTTCCTGAACCTGTGGGTGACTGACGCGTTCTTGAGCGAAGGCCTTGCCGAGATCGACGACGCCTTCGGCGCCGGGTTCGCGGAGACCCCCGAGCGTGTCCAGGTCGAACTCGTGTCGGCGAATCCAACGGGGCCGCTCACGATTGGATCAGCGCGCAACGGGGCCTATGGCGACGCGGTTGCGCGTTTGCTGCGCTTTGCAGGCCACGACGTGACCCGCGAGTACTACTTCAACGACTCGGGCGGGCAGATGGACAAGTTCCGCGAATCGGTCGAGGCGTGGCGGCGTGGGGAAGAGCCACCCGCAGACGGATACGTCGGCGCATACATCGGCGATCTTGCGAAGTTGGACGGCGATCCGGTGCCGCACATGCTGCGCGAGATTGAGGAGTCGCTCGAGCGGTTCCGCATCCCGATCGATTCGTGGCAGCGACAGACCGTGATCGAGAACGAGATCGCCGACGCGATCGCTGGACTCGACACCTACGAGGAAGACGGCGCTCTCTGGGCGCGTACAAGCGCCTACGGCGACGACAAGGATCGGGTGCTTGTCCGATCGACGGGTGAGCCGACGTACTTCGCAGCCGATGCCGCCTACATCCGCCACAAGCTGAACGGTTACGACCGGGCGATCTACGTGCTCGGTGCCGATCACCACGGGTACGTCGCGCGACTAAAGGCGCTCGCGGCGATGTACGGCGCGTCCCCTGACCGCATCGAGATCTTGATCTACCAACTCGTCCACCTCACGCGGGGCGGCGAGACCGTTCGCATGGGGAAGCGCTCCGGAAACGTCGTGTTCCTCGACGATCTCGTTGACGAGGTTGGGGTCGATGCCGCCCGGTGGTATCTCGTCAACCGTGGTCCCGATCAGTCGCTCGAGATCGATCTCGATCTCGCGTCGGAGAAGTCGGCGAAGAACCCCGTCTACTACGTGCAGTACGTCCACGCGCGTATCGGCGGCATCTTCCGCGAGGTTGCCGAGGGTGCCGACATCAACCCGGTGCCTGCGCAACCACTTGCTCCAGAGGAGCGCGAACTCATCAAGCGTCTCCTAGAGTTCCCCGACATCGTTCGGGAAGCCGTGTCGAAGCGGGGTCCGCAAGGGGTCCCCGTCTACGCGATCCGCCTGGCTGATGGCTTCCATCGCTTCTACCACGAGCACACCGTGCTCACGGCTAAAGGCGGGGACGCTGAGCCATTCCGTCTTGCGCTGATCGGCGCAACACGAACCGTTATTGCCCGTTGCCTGGACCTCGTAGGGGTTCTCGCACCAGACCGTATGTAGTCCAATTAGGATCAGGAGCCAATGAGCCCAAACATCACCCCAGACAGAAATCTCGCGCTTGAACTCGTCCGTGTGACGGAAGCTGGCGCGCTCGGCGCAGGCAAGTGGGTTGGCCGCGGCGATAAGAACGCAGCCGACGGCGCCGCCGTCGATGCCATGCGCGCGATGCTCGACACGGTCAGCATGGCCGGCGTCGTCGTGATCGGCGAAGGCGAAAAGGAC
>CAIWTI010000158.1 GCA_903915545.1 uncultured Actinomycetes bacterium
GACGGGGTGGCGCACCTGCAGGCTGGCGGTGGTCTGGTCGCCGATTCCGACCCAACCGACGAGCACAACGAGTGCCTCAACAAGCTTGCTGCAATTGAACGCGCCATCGACCTGGCAGAGTCCGAGGCGACATGATCCTGCTGATCGACAACTACGACTCGTTCACCTACAACCTCGCGCACCTGTTTGGTGAGCTCGGCGCCGAGGTGAAGGTGATTCGCAACGATGCGATCACGATCGCTGAGGCTGAAGCGCTTGCGCCCGATCAGCTCGTCATCTCACCCGGTCCGGGACGGCCCGAAGACTCAGGCATCTCGATTCCCTTGATCGAGACGTTCGCCGGACGCATCCCGATTCTTGGCGTGTGCCTGGGGCACCAAGCGATCGTCACCGTCTTCGGCGGGACGGTAGGTGCCGCCCAGGAACTCGTCCATGGCAAGGCGACGACGGTGACGCACAACGGCGCAGGCCTATTTACCGACATGCCGCAGGGCTTCGAAGCCGGGCGGTACCACTCGCTCGCTGCCACGTCAGTCCCCGAGGTGCTTGAGGTGACGGCAACAGCCGCAGACGGCGAAGTGATGGCTGTGCGCCACAAGAACCTCAAGGTCGACGGCGTGCAGTTCCATCCTGAGTCGGTTCTGACCCCGCTCGGCTCTGACATCGCGCGCAACTTCCTGGCGGGCACATGATGCAAGAAGCACTCAACGAGATCCTCGAGGGCCGCGACCTCACCCGCGAGCAAGCGCGACGGGTGATGGACACGATCATGAGCGGAGATGCGACGCCGGGCCAGATTGGCGCCTTTCTTGCCGGCCTGCGCCTGAAGGGTGAAACGGCCGACGAGATCGCGGGCTGTGCGGAAGCGATGCGCAGCCATGTCCTCGCCGTGCACCCCAAGCGCACCGACCTTGTCGACGTCGTCGGCACCGGTGGCGATGGCGCGAACACGTTCAACATCTCGACGACCTCGGCGATCGTTGCCGCGGCCGCGGGCGCAGCGGTCGCAAAACACGGCAACCGCGCCGCGTCCTCCGCATCAGGCTCAGCAGACGTCCTCGAGGCACTCGGTTTCCGTCTCGACCTGACGCCCGAGCGGATCGCCGAGTCGATCGACACGCTCGGCTTCGGCTTCATGTTCGCGCAGGTGCACCATCCGGCGATGCGTCATGCAGCGCCGATCCGCCGCGAACTCGGCACCCGCACCGTCTTCAACGTGCTCGGCCCCCTCACGAACCCTGCTGGCGCTCGCGCTGGGATCTTCGGGGTTGCGACAGAGCGCTTGATGCGCACCTACGCCGAGGCTCTCGTGAAGCTCGGGACACAGCGCGCGTACGTCGTCCACGGCTACCAGGGCATCGATGAGCTCTCCCCCGCCGGACCGAACCAGGTGTGCGAGGTGGTCGATGGCGAGGTGCGCGAGCGAATCATCGATCCCGCCGACTTTGGTCTGCCACCGTCTAATCCCGACGATCTCCGCGGCGGAACGCCGACCGAGAACGCCGCCACGACGCGTGCGATCCTCACGGGCGCAGAGACAGGCGGCAAGCTGCAGGCGGTGTTGCTGAACGCTGCGGGAGCGATCGCCGCCGCTGGGCACGCCGCCGACCTCGCGGAAGGCATCGAGGTCGCCCGCACAACCATCACGTCAGGTGCAGCGGCTGAACGACTCGACGCGCTTGCCGCATTTACGCAGTGGGACGACGCCGCCTGATGGGTCGCTTCTACGATGCCCTGTCCGCGCCGGGTTTCGGAGCGATCGCCGAGTTCAAGCGGCGGTCACCGTCGGCGGGCGACCTGCTTCCCACTGGTGATCCTGCCGATTTCGCGCGCATCTACGAGCGCGGCGGGGCCCGAGCGATGTCCGTGCTCGTCGACGAGCGATTTGCAGGCACGTGGGACGACCTCCGCGCGGCTCGGGCCGCATCGAACCTGCCGCTCATCGCGAAGGGCTTCTTCTCGACCTCAGAGCACCTGCGCACCGCCGCCGAGGCTGGCGCGTCGGCTGCGCTGCTGATCTTGCGCGACCTTGACGACGAGACCACTTCGCGCCTGATGGCCGAGGCGACCGACCTTGGGCTCGACACACTCGTTGAAGCGCACAACACGGAAGAGGTCGAGCGTGCAACGCGTCTTGGTGCACCGATCGTCGGTGTGAATGCCCGCGACCTGTCGACATTCGAGATCGACCGCGCCACGCAGCTTGCGCTGCTCGCAACGGCCCCGCGCGACCGCGTCATCATCGCCGAGTCGGCGATCGCGACCCGAGCGCAAGGCGCGGCCGCTGAGCTTGTCGGTGCGAACGCGATCCTCGTGGGCACGACCCTCATGCGAGCGGCCGATCCGGCGGCGAAGCTCGCGGAACTCGTCTCGCGTCCGCTCGTGAAGGTCTGCGGCCTGACGCGGCAAGAAGACGTCGACGCCGCTGTCGAGGCAGGCGCCGACCTGCTTGGTTTCATCCTGGCCGACGAGAGCCCGCGGCGTGCCGAAGGGCTGCTTGCTGCTCCCGACACGGTGCTGCGGGTTGCCGTGTTCGTTGGTGACCAGCACGAGACCGGCGCCGATCTCGTCCAGTTCTACGGCCGTGAAGATGGCCACCGAGCCCGCGACGCCGCGCTCCTGCGCGCCGGCGAGCGCGTCGGCACCGTCGTCGACCTGCCGTGGCTTGAGGACGATCCAACACATCTCGACCGCGCTCGCGCAACGGAAGGGCGCGTGATGCTCGCCGGCGGGCTTGATGCGTCGAACGTGCGCGCCGCAATCGACGCAATCGCGCCGTGGGCCGTCGATTCGGCCCGCTCAACCGAGCGCGAACCGGGAATCAAAGACCATGACAAGCTCCGAGCCTGGGTGGAGGCAGCCAGATGACGCAACAGACGTTCGGCGTGTACGGCGGGCGATACGTCCCCGAAACGCTCATCCCCGCTCTTGACGAGCTGACCGCAGGCTGGGAGGAGGCAAAGAACGATCCCGCCTTCCATGCAGAGCTGCGTGATCTGCTCACGAACTACGCGGGACGACCTACGCCCCTTACGCGGGTCGAGCGCTTCGCGCCTGATCGGCGGATGTACTTGAAGCGCGAAGACCTGATGCACACCGGTGCGCACAAGATCAACAACGCACTCGGACAGGTCGTGCTCGCACGGCGCCTCGGCAAGAAGCGCATCGTTGCCGAGACAGGAGCCGGCCAGCATGGCGTCGCAACCGCGACCGTCTGTGCGCGTTTCGGGCTTGAGTGCATCGTCTACATGGGCTCCGAGGACATGCGGCGCCAGAAGCCGAACGTCGAGCGCATGAACCTGCTCGGCGCGGAGGTTCGCCCGGTCGAAATCGGCACGAAGACGCTGAAAGAGGCGACGAGCGAGGCGATTCGCGACTGGATCACGAACGTCGAGACGACGCACTACTTGATCGGCTCGTGCGTCGGCCCGGCCCCGTACCCGGAGCTCGTTCGCGATCTCCAGCGGGTGATCGGCGATGAGGCACGTGAGCAGATCCTCCAGCGCGAAGGCGTGCTGCCAGAGGCGGTAGTCGCCTGTGTCGGTGGCGGCTC
>CAIWTI010000159.1 GCA_903915545.1 uncultured Actinomycetes bacterium
CCGCTGTGGTACGTATCCGCGGATTCTTACCGCGATTCAGCAGGCGGCCGCTGCGATGCGGAAGGCTGGTGCTTAGTCATGGCTGATCTTTTGAATGAGGTCACTTCGAAGGAGTTCGGCCGTAAGTCGTTCCTTAAGGGCGGCGGCGCACTCGTCGTCGGCTTCTCGCTCGCTGGTGCAGGCATGGCCGGCAAGGCAGCAGCTGCAGGCCCGATTAGCGCCGGCAACACGCCGGACATCACGCAGGTCGACTCGTGGCTCCGCGTTAACGCGGACAACACCGTCAACCTCAAGACGAGCCAGATCGAAACCGGTAACGGCATCACCACCGGCTTCCTGATGGTCCTCGCCGAAGAGCTCGACATGGACATGAGCCAGATGATCTACGGCTCGTCGACCCACGGCACCGAGGGCGCACAGAACTCGGTCGTCGACACGAACGTCACGCTCAGCACGGGTGGCGAGGGTGGCTCGAACGCGATGTCGGGCCAGGGTGGCAAGATCCGCGCCGCCGGTGTCGTTGCACGCCAGACCCTCCTGGGCCTCGCGTCGACGCAGCTCGGTGTCCCGGTCTCCAGCCTCACCGTCTCGAAGGGCGTTGTGTCGGGCGGCGGCAAGACCGTCACGTACGGTCAGCTCGTCGGTGGCAAGCTCCTGAGCGCCACGATCCCGACCGCTGCAAGCAACATCGCGGCCGGCACAAACGGTTCGAAGACGGTTAGCCAGTACAAGCTCGTGACCACGAATGTCCCGCGTATCGACATTCCGAGCAAGGTTCACGGCACGTACACCTACATCCACGCGCTCCGCCTCCCCGGCATGCTCCATGGCCGCTGGATTCGCCCGCGTGGTCAGGGCCCGTACATGACCGACGGTTGGGCGAAGCCGCTCAAGGTTGATACGAGCGGAATTGCGCACCTTTCGGGCGTGAAGGTCATCCAGGTCGGCGACTTCGTCGGCGTTGTTGCTCCGAAGGAGTACGACGTCGTCCAGGCTGCCGCTCAGATCAAGGTCACATGGGCCGACAGCCCGATCCTCCCGAGCCACACCGACGTTCAGGGTCAGTGGCGCAAGGCGGACTCGGCTGGTCAGATCCCGGCTCGCATCACGAGCAACGTCGGTAACTTCGACACGGCGTTCGCGGGTGCTGCCAAGCAGGTCACCGCATCGTTCTACGCCGGTGCTCGAGGCCACAACCCGATTGGCCCGGGCTGCGCCGTTGGTGTCTACACCAAGGGCTCAGGCGGTCCGACGACGGACAAGATCACGGTCTACAACAACACGCAGAACGTCGAGAGCGAAGCAGCTGACCTCGCGACCACGTTCGGTGTGCCCCTGTCCAACGTGCAGGTCGTCTTCTACGAAGGCTCCAGCACGTACGGCAACGGCTACCACGCGTTCGACATCGCCGAGGCAGCAGCGCTGCTCTCACGCGAGGCCGGCGCACCGGTTCGCCTCCAGCTCATGCGCTGGGACGAGCAGGGGTGGACGCGCTACGGCCAGGCGTTCATGACCGACGTCCGTGGTGGCGTTGATGCGAAGGGCAACATCGTCGCGCTCGAGGCTACGCAGTTCACGCAGCCGAGCACGTCGCTCTTCGCCACGCACCAGATGATGGGCACCACCCCGCCAGCACTCGGCACGGGTAGCCCGAACACCGAGAACATCGGTCCGTTCTACAACGTTTCGCAGAACACAACGGGCAGCATGGGCTACCGGGTCATTGCGAAGACGATCGGGCAGCAGCTCGGCATCTTCCAGGCCGGCACCCTGCGCGCACCGTCGGGTCCGCAGACGTCGTTTGCAACCGAGCAGTTCGTCGACATGTTGGCTGAAGCGGCCGGCATGGATCCGCTGACGTTCCGCGTGCAGAACATCCGCCAGGACGGCGAGTTCCCGCGCTGGGCGACAGTGATTCAGACTGCTGCAACGGCCTCCGGCTACAAGGCGCATGTCCCGGGTTCGCTTGCAGCGAGCCAGACGGGCAACATCGCTACCGGCTGGGGCATGGCGATCGGCACGCACAACGCGGCCTACGCCGGCACCGTTGCCAAGGTTGAGGTCAACAAGAAGACCGGCAAGATCTCGGTCACGGATCTCTGGGCTGCCCAGGACTCCGGCCTGTCGATCAACCCGAGTCTGATGGAGAACCAGATGCTCGGCTCTCTGATGCAGGGTACGAGTGCTGCTCTCATGGAGGAGCTCCGCTTCGACACGCATCGCGTGACGAGCACCGACTGGGTCACGTACCCGATCATTCGGTTCAAGGACGCTCCGAAGATCCACCTCAGCGTGGTTCAGCGCACGGACAAGCTGTCCGAGGGCTCCGGCGAGCCGCCGCTCGTCCCGGTTGTCCCCGCGATCGCGAACGCGGTCTACGACGCACTTGGCATTCGCATGTTCAAGTCGCCGATGACGCCCGCGTACGTTCGCGGCCGGATCGCTCAGGGCAAGTAACACCGCTCTGAAACGGTTGGAAGGTGAGGGGCCCGGTGACGGGCCCCTCACTGTTTCTCGCCCCGCTACGCGCCGCAGCTAGATGGGCCGGGCTGGACGCGATAGAGCGTCGCGCCACCCAGATGCTGCGCAGGCAGGTGCCCGTTGAGGAGCGACTGCCACGGCTTCTTGTGAGCGTCGTCGACCAGGATCGTCGATACACCTTGGCTGTGAGCGATACGCAACAGATCGCTCGCGCGGACACCGGTGACATCTCCACCGCTGTCGAGGGTGAGCACAACGGCTCGGTTCGGGATTGTGGTCGGCGGATCGGGGCGCAGATTGCCGTTCGCGAGCCGAAAGCGGAAGCGCGCCTCGGCCTGCCAAACCATCATCGATGTCTGGTTCGGGTAGGGCAGCGCCAACACCGTCTCGCCGCTGCGGAGGCACCGTTGCGCGAGATCAGACGTGAAGAACGAGGGGCGATCGATCGCGCCGTTCCAGGCAGTAGCCGTTGGTGAGGGAAGGATCACGAGCAACGCGACGAGGGCTGCGAGCATCCGACCGCGATCGGGGCCGGGCCCGCGTGCGACGAAACTGGCAAGGATTACCGACATCGTGAGTGCCGCGAAAACGGAGAGGCGCACGGGCAGGACGTTGCTCAGTCCGGGCACGTCCTGCACAGCGCGCCAAGGCAGGGCGACAAGCGAGTGGCCCGCGACATGGAGCCGCGTGCCAAGCTCGGCGATGAGGACGACACCGAGGCTCACAGCGAGGAAGCGCGCGCCAACCGACCGGCGAGTGTGGAAGAGATAGACGACAGCGATTGCGATCGCAGGGAACCCGAGATAGGCACCGTTCTCGCTGAGGTTGCCCACGAAGCGATCGGCGCGCGTCACCGTCCACCCGGTCGTTAGCCACGCAAGCCGCGTGGGGATCACGAGGTTCGCGAGGTCAGCCGGAAAGTCGGCGGGGCGGTTGATCGACCCGGTCTCGAAGTGTCGGAGCGCGTACCAAACGAACGGAGCGGTAAGTAGCGCGCCGAACCCGTACGCCGCGACGAGCGGCCGGATGACGGCCCGAAGTGCGCGCCGCTTGCCGGGTGCGACCGCATACGCGACCACGAGCGCCCCAGCGAGTGCGACCGTGACCGTGAGCACGACCTCGGTGGAGAGGAGAAGCTGCCAGGCCACCACGACCCCAAGGCGGAGAACGAACGATCTGGTGCCTGTCCTCGCCTCAAGCCGATCCAGCACGAGAAGGGCGATCACCGGCAGCAAGAACACCGAGCTCATGTGCAAGTGACCCTCTTCGTGGCCCGCCATGTAGGGCGAGAACCCAAAAAACGCCCCACCGAGGACTGAGGCGAGACGATGAGCGGTCAGTCGCTCGCACAGAACGTAGGCCGTGGAGGCAGCGAGCGCAGGCAGCAGAATCGCCGCCACGTTGTAGGAAACCACCGGGCCAAACAGCAACGTGACAGGAGCAAGCGGCAGGGCGATTCCCGGCACCGACGTCGTCCACGCGAGGTTCACGCCAACGGGCGCCCACACGGCATGGGTGACGATCGGGTTCAGACCATGGAGAATCGCGTACGGCCACCAGGCGAGCGACCATACGAAGATCTGCGGGTCGACACCGGTTCCGATCAGAACACGCCCAGGGTGGGCGAGCACCTGGCGCCCGTAGATCGCCACGGAAGCGATCACAAACAGCGCGGGAATCGCGAGGCGGCGGCTAAGGCGTACGGCGGAGTTCACGGGCCGAGCCTAACGGCACTCGGCGGCCAGCGTCAGAGCCAGTTCTTGTACCGAAAGAACGCAAGCATCGATACAACGGCGGCGGCCATGGTGCCGAAGATCGTCCAGAACGCCCACACGGTGCCAAATCCCGGGAACTGAACGTTCATACCGAAGAAGCCGGTGATCAACGTCAGCGGCAGCAAGATCACCGAGAACACCGTCAGGATGCGCAACACGTCGTTCTGGCGGTGCTGGATCACCGACTCATTGGTGCTTTCGAGCGCCTCGACGACTTCCTTGTAGTTGTCGAGAATGTCCCAGATGCGCTCGGTGGCATCGATGATGTCGTCGAAGTAGATCTCAAGCTCTTCCGGCAGGAAGCGCCCGACGTGGCGATCGAGCAGGCGCAGCGTGGTGCGCTCTGGCTTGACGATCTTGCGGTACGAGATGATCTCCTGCTTGACGTTCGAGATGTCACGCACAACCTCGTTCGAGCGACCCTCGAAGACATCGTCCTCGAGAGCATCGAGCTTGTGGCCAATCTTGTCGAGGATCGGGAAGCAGTAGTCGAAGAGATCGTCGAGCACCTCGTAGAGGAGGCGCCCCGACCCCTTCGAGAAGAGCTGCTCGCGGTAGGTCTCGTCCTCTTCACAGCGTCGAAACAACGCTTCGAGGGGGCGAAGCTGCACATTCGGGAGCGTGACGATGTAGTCGGGGCCGACGAAGAAGTCGACCTCGCCCGCGTTCAGCCGCTGAATCGACCGGTCGTAGACCGGAAAGTGCAAGACGCCAAAGAGGTAGCCGTCGTCGGCATAGTCGTCGACCTTCGGGCGCTGACGCTTCGAAAGAACATCCTCGACATCCAGCGGATGCCAACCAAACCGTTCAGCGAGCGCTTGTGCCTGCGCATGCGTCGGCGTGTTGAGGTGAATCCAGGTGAGCCCGGCGGCGGTTAGCTCAGCGGGTGTTGCCTGCGGGCGTGCAGCAACGATTGCGCTGTCGCGCGTACGAGGACGACGGATGCGAGGCAGGCTCGGCACCGGTACTGAGTGGGTCCTCAATGATCGTGAGCACGGGCATGGCCAAAAGTGTACCCGGAGCAGGCGCTTTGCGGCTAGCCCGTGGTATACGTGCTGTTAGACGCGAGAGAGCAGCGTCAACGACATTGCGCCGTGTTCACACACACTCGTCGCCGGAGTGATTGGCACAAGCGCCGAACCACCGCCATTTGGGACGACGCGCAGACGCGTCGCCACACGCTCGCACGGGCCTATCTGCTGCTCGCCTGGCCCTGGGACATCAGGCGAGAACCGTGCGTCAAGGCGTGCGGCCTTCCCGGGCGACAGGTCGATGCGGATCGCGGCCAACGCGCCAGGAAACTCCGGTCGCGCAGCAGTCGGTAGAGCCTTTCCGTACTTGCCGATGAGCGTAAGCGCAGGGATGCCACTGACGAAGCAGGTCGTCTTGGAGGTGTTACGCACCACTAGCCGGTAGCTGATGTGGCCAGCGCCTGGGCTGCCCGGAATCGCGGCAAAGCTGCCGCCGATCTGGCTACCCCGGCACGGCGGCGAGTCGCTGCTCGCCGCGACCGCGGCGGAACCCGTGAGGGCTCCGACAGCGAGAAACGCCGCGGCGAGCGCGAACCACCGCATGCCTACATCCGCTCGATCATTGCGTTGCCGAACGCTGAACACGAGACCTCAGACGCGCCTTCGAGCAGTCGGGCGAAGTCGTAGGTGACGATCTTGTCGGCGATCGTCGCCTCGAGCGACGAGATGACGAGATCCGCCGCCTCAACCCAACCCATGTGGCGCAGCATCATCTCGGCCGAAAGGATCAACGAACCCGGGTTAACCTTGTCCTGGCCGGCGTAGCGTGGGGCGGTGCCGTGGGTGGCCTCGAACATCGCGACGGTGTCGGACATGTTCGCGCCCGGCGCGATGCCGATGCCGCCGACCTGCGCGGCGAGCGCGTCAGAGACGTAGTCCCCGTTCAGGTTGAGCGTTGCGATCACGTCGTACTCGGCAGGCCGCAGCAGAATCTGCTGAAGGAAGGCGTCGGCGATGACATCCTTGATCACGATCTCGCCCCCGGTGTTCGGGTTCGTGATGCGCATCCACGGGCCTCCGTCGAGGAATGTCGCGCCGAACTCACGCTCAGCAAGCGCGTAGCCCCAGTCGCGGAAGGCACCCTCGGTGAACTTCATGATGTTGCCCTTGTGGACGAACGTCACGGACGCGCGGGCGTTCGTGATCGCGTACTCGATCGCTTTACGAACGAGCCGCTCGGTGCCCTCGCGCGACACCGGCTTGATGCCGATGCCTGAGGTGTTCGGGAAGCGAATCTTCGTGACGTCCATCTCCGTTCGCAGGAACGCGATCAGCTTCTTGGCGTTCGGCGTCTCTGCCTCCCACTCGATGCCCGCGTAAATGTCTTCGGTGTTCTCGCGGAAGATCACCATGTCGGTCTTCGACGGATCTTTGAGCGGACTCGGCACGCCCTTGAACCAGCGCACCGGACGCAGACAGACAAAGAGATCGAGCTCCTGGCGCAGCGCAACGTTGAGCGAACGGATGCCGCCGCCGACAGGGGTCGTCATCGGACCCTTGATCGAAACGGAGTATTCACGCACCGTGTCGATCGTCTCTTGCGGGAGCCAGACGTCGGAGCCGTACAGCCGCGTTGACTTCTCGCCGGCGTACACCTCCATCCAGTGAATCTGCCGAGCCCCGCCGTACGCGCGCGCAACTGCCGCATCGACGACGTCCTTCATCACGGGCGTGATGTCGATGCCAATGCCGTCTCCCTCGATGAACGGGATGATCGGATTGTCGGGCGTCGGCTGTCCCGGAACGATCTTCGTTCCGCCGGTTGGGACGGTGATGCGTGAGTCGGCGCTCATGTCGGCTCCTTGCTCGGTCGTGGCGTCTAACCCCAAAGGGTAGGGCAGATGCGTCACGTGGGCGGCAGCTCGTGTCGTCTACCCTGCGCTAGACAATGGTGCGGGCAGTCTGATGCGGCGATTTGGAACAGCAGAGACGCTCGCTCACCGAGCAGCCGAGATCCTCCTCGACGGTATTGACCGTCACTTTGCAACGCTCCAAAAGGCAAGCGCCGAGGCTCGAGCACGATTCGAGACGGGCGACTGGGCCGCGGCAGGGCCAGCGCTGCTCGCACGCCTCGCGTACTACGACGACCGACTCGACGAGACGATGCGGCGGCTTGAAGAGGAAGTGGTGATTCACCGTCGTGACGACGAGTTCTGGTCGCGCGTGAAGCTCCACTACACCGGCATGTTGATCGATCACAAGCGGCCCGAACTCGCTGAGACGTTCTTCAATTCGGTGATTACCCGTGTGCAGCGCTCGACGTACGTGCGACATCCCCTGATCTACTCGCGCGCGGCCATCTCGACTGAACACATTCCTTCGGATCCGCCCGTCTATCGCAGCTACTACCCAACCGAACATGGCTTTCGCGAGACGCTGTCGCAGATCTTTCTCGACTTCGGTTGGAACCGTCCATTCACCGACCTTGATCGCGACGTCGGTTACGTCGTGCGCGCGCTCACCGAGCAGACCGCAGAATGGGTCGAGCAGGATCCAAACCACCAGATTCAGGTGCTCTCGTCGGCCTTCTATCGCAACAAGGCGGCCTACGTCATCGGGAAGATCATCAACGGGAACTTCGAAACGCCGTTCGTGGTGCCCGTGATCCACGACGACCAGGGTGGCTTGACGCTTGACACGGTGCTGCTGGCGTCGGGTGACCTGAGCATGCTCTTCTCGCTTTCGCGCGCCTACTTCCTGGTCGAACTCGATGTTCCCTCGGGTTACGTCGAGTTCTTGAGTGGGATCATGCCGAACAGTCTTCGGTCAGAGCTCTACAGCGCTCTCGGGTTTCTCAAGCAGGGCAAGACGCTCTTTTTCCGTGACCTCGTCCATCATCTGCGGCAGTCGAACGACCTTTTCGTCGAGGCGCCGGGCACCCGCGGGCAGGTGATGCACGTGTTCAACCTGCCGTCCTATCGGTACGTCTTCAAGATCATCAAGGATGTCTTCGGCCCGGCGAAGAACATCGACCGCGACACGGTCAAGCAGAAGTTCCGCATGGTGCGTGAGGTCGACCGCGTCGGTCGTCTTGCTGATGCCGTCGAGTTTGAGAACCTCGCGCTGCCGCTCAACCGGTTCGCCCCCGAGTTGCTTGAGGAACTGCAAAACGTTGCCGCGTCGTCGATCGAGATCGTCGGGGATGACCTGATCGTCAAGCACTGCTACGTCGAGCGTCGTATGACGCCGCTGAACGTGTTCCTTGATCATGCGACGCCGGCCGAACTCGATCGCGTCGTGCGCGGCTACGGAAATGCGATCCGAGAACTGGCGATCGCGAACATCTTCGCGGGCGACCTGCTGTGGCGGAACTTCGGCGTCACACGTCACGGGCGGGTGGTGTTCTACGACTACGACGAGCTCGAGTACCTCACCGATTGCCGCTTTCGGGCGGTCCCTGAGCCGCCGAATCCCGAAGCCGAGATGTCGAGTGAGCCGTGGTACGCAGCCTCACCCGGCGATGTGTTCCCCGAGGAGTTCGAGACGTTTCTTCTTGGCGACCCGCGCGTACGTGAGCTGTTCTTCAAGTACCACGCGCAGCTTCTGACGCCAGAGTTCTGGCAGGAGTGTCAGCGGCGCGTGATGGCGGGCGAGGTGGTCGAGTTCTTCCCGTACCACGAGTCGCTGCGCTTCTCCCGCCGCTACGGCGACCAAGCGCTCGTACCGGCGTAGTAATGCGCCCGGCTGGAATCGAACCAGCGACCTTTCGCTCCGGAGGCGAACGCTCTATCCCCTGAGCTACGGGCGCCAGGGAGCATCAGTCTACCCGTGTGCCGCGCCCGTTTCGCCGCCTCGGCAGCGTGGCGTCCAAACCTTTAGGTTTCCGACGTGGAGCTTCGCGCAGAGAAGGTCAAGGTCTACCTCGCCGAGACGTTTACGATCGCGCGGTCATCGGAGGACGAAGCCGAGGTCGTGCAGGTTGCGATCACGCACGCGGGAGTAACCGGCTACGGCGAGGCGGCACCGATTGCGCGCTATGACGAATCCGCAGACTCGGCGCTCGCGTGGCTGCAGGGTGTGTCCCTTGGAGACGACCCGTGGGCGCTCGACGACATTCAGGCTGCACTTCCGCCGGGAGAGCAGGCGGCGCGGGCGGCTGTCGATGCGGCGCTGTACGACTTGCAGGGAACGCTCGCTGGTCAGCCGGTCTACAAACTGCTCGGTTTGCGACGTGTGGGGCCGCCGACGTCGTGGACCGTATGGCTCGGGGATCCCGACGATATGGCGCGCCGCGCCGAGAAGGCACAGGCACGGGGGTTCAAGCGGCTGAAGCTCAAGCTCGGTGGGCGCGACGGCCTCGACCTTGAGCGCGTACGCCAGGTGCGCGCCGCCAGCACGGTCCCGCTGATGGTCGATGTCAACGAGTACTGGACGCTCGAAGAAGCGCTCGACGTTCTGCCGCAGATGGAGATCGAGTACTGCGAGCAGCCGCTCCCCGCCGGGAGCCCCGATGGCCCCGAGTTGAAGCGGCGGTCGCCGATCCCGATCTACGTCGACGAGGACTGCCACACCCTTGCCGACATCCGCGCCTGTGCC
>CAIWTI010000160.1 GCA_903915545.1 uncultured Actinomycetes bacterium
AGGATGGACGCGCCGTTGCGGCGAGCTGCCTTCACCCACAGGTCGACGATCGGTGCTCGATCGGCGACGAGATCGCGCGTGAGGATGACGATCGTCTTGGCATCGCGGATAGACGAGAGCGGTGCGCGATAGGCATCGAGCGCGGTCGGAATCTCTTCGGGGAGCACGGCGCCGTTCGCGCCCAGACCGGCGCGAAGCAGACGGCCGAGTGCGTAGGCCTGTTCGGTCGACTCGGAGCCCGAGAACGCGGTGACTGTCGTATCGCCACCGGCGCGCAGCAGCTTCTCGGCGACGTCGAGCGCGTCATCCCACTCGAGGGCCTCGAAGCCGGCCTCGCCCTTCGTGAGCGGAGTCTTGATGCGGTCAGCAGCGGTGAGGTGGCCGTAGGTGAACCGACCCTTGTCGCACAGCCAGCCTTCGTCGATCTCAGGATGGTTGCGTGACTGAACACGCTTGACCTTGCCCTCGCGCGTGGTCGCGCTGATGTTGCAGCCAACTGGGCAGAGACCGCAGACTGACGGTGACTCCTGGATGTCCCAGGGTCGTGCCTCGAAGCGGTACTGCGTCGAGGTCAGCGCGCCAACCGGGCAGAGCTCAATCACGTTGCCGGCAAAGCGAGAGCGGTACGGCTGATCCTCGAAGGTTCCGATCACCGTGTTGGCACCACGGTTTAGCGGCACAAGATCCTTGTCTTCCGAGACTCCCTCAGAGAACCGGGTGCACCGGTAACAGAGGATGCAGCGCTCGCGGTCGAGTGCGATCGTCGGCGACAAGGGAATCGGCTTCTCTTGTGTCCGCTTGTCGAACGTCATCCGCGTGTTACCGGGGCCGTAGCGGAACGTCAGATCCTGCAGCGGACACTCGCCACCCTTGTCGCAGACCGGGCAGTCGAGCGGATGGTTGACGAGGATGAACTCAAGGGTCGAGTTCTGGCCTTCGCTCGCAAGCGGCGACGTGCGCGCGGTGCGAACAACCATGCCCTCCTGGGCAGTAAGGGTGCAGCCAGCCTGGAGCTTCGGCATCCCCTCGATCTCGACGAGACACATGCGACAGGCGCCAACGGGCGGGCCGAGGCGCGGCTCGTAACAGAAGACGGGAATCTCGATGCCCGCGGCCTGAGCCGTCTCGACGAGGCCCGTTCCCTTTGGCACGGTGACCGTGCGCTCATCGATCGTCAATGTGACGTGGTCGGTCATGCGGGCACAAGCTCCGATGCGTGGTTGTGGATGTGCTGGGCGACCGGCGCAAGCACGCCGTCGAGCGGGGAGTGGTCACCACACGGGCAGCCGCCGCCGTTGAGGTGCGCGATGAACTCGTCGCGGAACTTCTCGACGTAGCTCGCAATTGCCATTGCAGCCGTATCGCCGAGCGGGCAGAGGCACTTGCCGTTGATCCGGTCGCACACCGAAAGCAGCAGGTCGAGCTCGTGCTCGGAGGCATCGCCAGCCTCAAGCTTGCGGAGGATCTGTGTCATCCAGCGGGTGCCTTCGCGGCACGGGGTGCACTTGCCGCACGACTCGTGCTCGTAGAACTCCGAGACACGGATGCCGAGCTGCACCATGCAGACGCGGTCGTCGAGCACGATCACGCCGGCCGACCCCATTGCCGTGTTCTTGGCAAGCAGCGAGTCGAAGTCGTAGCCGACCTCAAGCTCGTCGCCGGTCAGGATCACCGTCGAGGAGCCGCCCGGGATAACAGCCTTGATCGCTCGGCCACCGGGGACACCGCCACCAAGCTCGGGCGCAAAGATCAGATCCTTCAGGGAGATGCCAGGCTCAACCTCGTAGTTGCCACCGCGCTCGACATGGCCCGACACCGAGATCAGGCGTGTGCCGCGCGAGTTCGGGACACCGAGCTTCGCGTACTCCGCGCCGCCCATCTCGATGATGGCGGGGACGGTTGCAATCGTCTCGACGTTGTTCACGACAGTCGGCGATGCGTAGAGGCCCGCGACCGCCGGGAACGGCGGCTTCGTGCGCGGCTGGCCACGCTTGCCCTCGAGCGAGTCGAGGAGCGCCGTCTCTTCACCGCAGATGTAGGCGCCAGCGCCACGGTGGACGATGATCGTCACGTCGCCGCGCAGGTCGGGGCGCTCCTTCAGCTCTTCGAGAGCGGCTACGAGGATCTCGTACGGCTCCAGGTACTCGCCGCGGATGTAGACGTAGACATGCTTTGCGAGCACGGCATGCGCAGTGATCAGGCAGCCCTCGATGAAGCGGTGCGGGACGCGCGAGATGATCTCGTTGTCCTTGAAGCTGCCCGGCTCCGACTCGTCGGCGTTGATCACGAGGTAGTGCGGGTTCGGGTTCTGCTCCGGCGAGGGAACGAAGCTCCACTTGCGGCCGGTGGGGAAGAACGCGCCGCCGCGGCCGCGCAGCTCCGACGTCATCAGCTCGTTCGTGATCGCCTCTGCGCCAAGCGCACGCGCCTTCGCGAGGCTCGCGTAGCCACCCACAGCCTCGTACTCGGCGAGCTTCGTGAGATCGCGCGCGTCGGTGCCCGCCATAACGATCTGCTTATGACTCACGCGAGCTCCTTGACGATCGCCGCTGCATCGCCAGGCTTGACGCCTTTGCGGTAGGCGTGGTCGACGGCCACGATCGTGCCCCAGCCACAGCCGCCAAGACACTCGATCGTGCGCAGCGTGACCTTGCCGTCTTCAGTTGTCTCGCCCGCGCGGCAGCCGAGCTCATCCTGGAATGCCTCCAACACCTGCTGCGCTCCATAGAGCGCGCATGACACGTTGGTGCAGACCTCGACGAGATGCTCGCCGACCGGCTCAAGGTTGAACTGGTCGTAGAACGACGCGACCGACTTGCACATGGCGGGCGTCAGATCGAGAGCATCGGCGACTTCGCGCAATGCATCGGGCGACAGCCAGCCGTACTCCTCCTGCGCAAGGCGGAGTGCGGGAAGGAGCGCCGACTGCGTCCCTTCCGGGTAGATCGCGCGGATCTCCTGGATCTTCTCGAAGAGCGCGACACCCATTAGCGGTCGACCTCACCCATGACGGTGTCGAGCGAACCGACGATCGCGATCATGTCCGCGATAAAGCCTGAGTGCATGCACGTTGCGGTCGCTTCGAGCGCGACGAACGAGGGGGCGCGGAACTTCACGCGCCACGGCTTGGCGCCACCGTCAGAGACGACGTAACAGCCCATCTCGCCACGCGGCGACTCGATCGTGATGTAGACCTCGCCCTCCGGGACGCGATAGCCCTCGGTGACGATCTTGAAGTGGTGGATCAGCGCCTCCATCGAGGTGTGGAGCTCCTCGCGCGGCGGCAGCACGACCTTGCGGTCGTCGGCGATCCACGGCTGCCCGTTCATCTTCTCGAGCCGGTCGACGCACTGACGAATGATCTTCGTCGACTCGCGCATCTCTTCCATGTGGCAGCGGTACCGCGCGTAGACGTCACCCTCGTAGTAGACGGGCACGTCGAACTCAACCTGGTCGTAGGCGAGGTAGGGCTGGTCGCGACGGAGATCCCAGTTGACGCCTGACGCGCGGAGCGCCGGGCCCGACTGGCCCAGGGCGATCGCGTCGTCGGCCGACAGAAGGCCAAGGCCAACTGTCCGCTCAAGCCAGATCTTGTTCTTGTCGAGCATCGACTCGTAGTCGTCGACACCCTTCGGCATCTGGTCGCAGAAGGCCCGAGCCTGGGCGTAGAAGCCGGTCGGGATGTCTTCGGCGAGCCCGCCCGCCTGGAAGTAGCGCGTGTGCATGCGGACGCCGGTGACCATCTCGAACAGATCGAGGATCGTCTCGCGCTCACGGAATGCGTACCAAAACATTGAAATCGCGCCGATCTCGAGCGCCGCGGTGCCAAGCCACACAAGGTGCGAGTGGATCCGGTTGAGTTCGCAGAGACACATGCGCATCCAGGTGGCCTTCTCGGGGATCTCCATTTCGAGGAGCTTCTCGATCGCCATCACGAAGGCCATCTCGTTGGCCTGGAACGAGAGGTAGTCGACGCGCTCGGGGTACGTGATCGCCTTCCACCACGACTTCTGCTCCATCGACTTCTCGAAGCCTGTGTGGAGGTAGCCGATCACCGCTTCCAGCCCGACGACGTCCTCGCCGTAGAGATCGACGATCAGGCGGAGCACGCCGTGGGTCGACGGGTGGTTCGGGCCGAAGTTGACCTGCATCACATCGCCGGTTGCCATCAGCTCGTCGGAGACGCGCAGAATGGTCGGAATCGGGGTCGGGATGCGGGTGCCCTCGTAGATCACGCCGCGCGCCTTCTCGGGTGCAACGGCCATTACTCGGCCTCCGAGAACCGCACCGGCTCGCCGCCGATCGGATAATCCTTGCGCAGCGGGTGGCCTTCCCAGTCGTCCTCAAGCAGGATGCGCTTGAGGTTCGGGTGGCCGGTGATGCCAACGCCCATCAGATCCCAGGCCTCACGCTCATGCCAGTCGGCGGTCGGCCAGATCTCGATCACGCTCGGCACCGACTCGTCCTCGCCGATCCAGGCCTGCAGCCGCACGCGGCGCGGGCTGGGGCCGAGCGCAAGCAGGTGGTAGCTCATCGAGAAGCGCTTCGGCTTCTTCGTGGGGATCGCCTGCAGGCCGAACGTCGAGGGGTGGTTCAGGTCGCGGCCAGTGCGCGAGCCGACGTACCCCGACACCTCGCCTTCGCCCCAGCCGAGGTAGTCGGTGGCGGCGACATCGGACAGGAAGTTGAAGCCCTCGGCATCGCGCAGATGGCGCGCAGCCTCAAGCAGGCGTGCAGGATCGACGACGAGCGTCGTTTCTCCATGGGCCTCGATCGTTTCGACGAGACCTGGCACGCCTTCGTAGCTCACGACGCGACGCTCCGCAGCTCGTACGCCGGCGGTACACCGGCCTGAACGGCCTCGTGCAGGCGAACGATTCCTTCGATCAGCTGCTCTGGCCGCGGCGGACAGCCCGGGACGTACACGTCGACCGGAACGACCTTGTCGACCGACTGCACGATCGCGTAGTTGTTGAACATGCCGCCGGAGCTCGCGCAGGCACCCATCGCGATCACCCACTTCGGCTCAAGCATCTGGTCATAGATCTGACGCAGCGGCGCCGCCATCTTGTGGCTCACGCGCCCCGAAACGATCAAGAGATCGGCCTGGCGTGGTGACGAGCGGAACGCCTCCATGCCAAAACGGGCAATGTCGTAGCGCGACGAGACGATCGACATCATCTCGATGGCACAACAAGCAAGGCCGAACGTGTCCGGCCACATCGACTTGGTCTGCGACCAGGCAACTGCCTTCTGCAGGGTGGTCAGACCGACCTTCGTCTCGAGCTCAGCTACTTCGGTCTCGAACGCACCCGGGGCCTTCTCCGGCCAGAGCAGTCGCTCCGACTTCAAGCCGTAATCGCGAAGTGGATGATCTAGCGCCATTCGAGTGCTCCCTTCCGCCAGATGTAGACGTAGGCGACGAGCAGGATGAGGATGAAGACACTGAATTCGATGAAGCCGAACCAGGCGAGCGAGTGCAGGATGACTGCGAGCGGGTACAGGAAGACGATTTCAATATCGAAGAGGATGAAAAGCATCGCGGTGAGGTAGAAGCTCACGGTGAAGCGCTGCTTTTTTGGGGCTCCCAGCGAAACGCCAGACTCAAAGGGGATCGTGCGGGCTTTGACTGCGCGCTTCGGCCGGGTGGCGAGCGCAAACGACGCGCCGATCATCGTCGCGGGAATGACGAGCGAAAGCAGCCCGTAAATAGCGAATGGCAACCAGTCGTTAAACACCTACGTCTCCCTCTCCCTCGCCGGGCGGACGCTACCAAGAACGATCGAGACACTTCGCACGAAGTGACGCGACGACCGTCTGCGCTGACCTCGAACCCCGTCGCTATACTTCTGCAAGTGACCGCGATCGAAACCACCCCGACGACGTTGACGCTCACTGAGCGCGCCGCCGACAAGGTTCGTGTCCTCATGGCACAGGAGCCTGCTGGTGACGCCGAAGTGCTGCGTGTAGCGATTCGTGGTGGCGGTTGCGGCGGCTTCGAGTACGCGCTCGGTTTCGACCGTGGCGCGAACGACGGTGACACCGAAGTCGAGTACCACGGCGTGCGCGTCGTGGTCGACTCGGCAAGCGCCCCGTACCTCAAGGGTGCTTCGGTCGATTTCGTGGAGACGCTCCAGGAGACCGGGTTCAAGATCGACAACCCGAACGCCTCCGGTTCGTGCGGCTGTGGCCATAGCTTCCAGGTTGCAGACGGCGAAGAGCACCACGGCTGCAGTCACTAGCCGCCCCGCCCGCTTCCACCAATTCGCTAACTAGACGACCATGAGCGACCGTCCCTTGCACGTCGCTGTAGTCGGGTCTGGTCCCGCGGGCTTCTACACGGCTGCGCACCTGTTCGCCTCTGACGTTTCGGTCGAGGTCGACATGATCGAGCGCCTGCCGACGCCTTGGGGTCTCGTCCGCATGGGCGTTGCGCCAGACCATCCGAATATCAAGGCCGTGTCGCGCGCGTTCGAGAAGATCGCGAAGAACCCAGGCTTCCGCTTCTTCGGAAACGTCGAGGTTGGTCGCGATGTCTCGCATGACGAGCTCGCGGCGATCTACGACGCGGTCGTCTACACCGTTGGTGCTCAGGCCGACCGGCGGCTTGGGATCGATGGCGAGGATCTGCCGGGCTCGTGGCCCGCAACAAAGTTCGTCGCTTGGTACAACGGCCACCCCGACTACCAGGATCTGCCGTTCGACCTCTCGGGCGAGACGGCGGTTGTGATCGGGAACGGCAACGTCGCGGTTGACGTCGCGCGCATGCTCGCGCTGACGCCCGACGAGCTTGGCGTCACCGACACGAACGATCACGCGATCGAGGCGATCAACAACGCTGGCGTGCGCGACATCATCATGCTCGGCCGCCGCGGCCCAGCTCAGGCTGCGTTTACAACGCCGGAGCTGCAGGAGCTCGGTGAGCTCGCTGGTGCCGATGTGATCGTCGACCCGGCCGACCTCGAACTCGACGCCGCGAGTGCCGCGGCCCTTGAGGACGACCGTGCGACCGCGCGTCGCAACGTCGATCTCCTGCGCGAGTACGCGGTGCGCGAGCCCGAGGGGAAGCAGCGTCGCGTCCATCTCCGTTTTTGCGTATCGCCGGTTGCGATCCTCGGTGACGGCAAGGTCGAGGCGATCGAGGTCGTCCGCAACACGCTTGTTGTCGACGATCGCGGGAATATCGCTGCGGTTGCGACGGAGGAGCGCGAGACGATCCCGTGCTCGCTTGTTCTGCGGAGCGTGGGGTATCGCGGCCAGTCGATCGCGGGCGTGCCGTTCGATGATCGTCGTGGCACGATCGCGAACGATGACGGCCGCGTCATCGACG
>CAIWTI010000161.1 GCA_903915545.1 uncultured Actinomycetes bacterium
CGAGTAGCCAGCCGAGCTTTGCGTCGGTGTCGTCGGCACGAATCTCACGATCACGCAGTGACCGCCCGATTCCCTTGAGAATTCGAGCCCAGTCGTGCCGGAAGAAGCCAAGCAGAACGATCGCCGTCGCGAGATGGGTCGCGACGAGGAACGTCAGGAAGTACTTGTCGTTCTGGTGGATGTTCCAGCCAAAGAGCTTCGGCAGGATCACGCTATGCCCAAGGCTCGACACTGGAAACAGTTCCGAGACACCCTGAAGTAGCCCGAGAATGATCGCTCGGGGATACGAGATCAGCGTCGCGAGCAGAATCACGCGGTCTTGCTCTTCGGCCCCGTCTGGAACCAGGCGAACGCGAACGCCGCCAAACCGACGAGGAGCGAAGCAATGCCGTGCTTGACGTGATGGTGGGCTGACCCAGCTTCGTGGCCAGGGAAGAAGCTCGGGAGCGACTTTGCAGGCTCAACGAAATACACGACGCCAACAACAACGAGGACGACGCCAAGAACGACCGCCGCCACGACGAGGAGCTTGTCATTACGCATACTTCGGAGCATAGACAGCGCGCCGGTCGTTCGAAACACGAACGGACCATCCCCACGGCAAGAAGGTCACCGGATTGAAACCCCTCGTTTACACCGGTTACGACAAGATCGAGCCGGTGGCCTCACCCCCTCGGCCTTCCGTTGACGCGCCCGTGAACACCCTCCTCAATCGCGAGCTCTCATGGCTCGATCTCAATCGCCGCGTCCTCGATCTGGCATCCGACCCGAGCGAGCCGCTCCTAGAGCGCGTCAAGTTCTGCGGGATCTTCTCGTCGAACCTCGACGAATTCTTCATGGTTCGCGTCGCGAGGCTCCTCGACCAGGTGATTGGCCGAGTCAACGTGCGCTCGCCCGATGGCCGGACGCCTGCCCAGGCGCTCGCCGAGGTGCGACAGGGGGTTCTTGACCTAAGCGCACGCCAAGCCGAGCTGTGGCGAAATGAGCTCCGCCCCGCCTTGAGCGCAGAAGGCATCCGTGTCGGCACCGTCGCCGATGCCGATCACCAGGAGCTTGCGGCGCTTGCTGAAACGTTCGAGCGCCTGATCTTCCCCGTGCTCACACCGCTTGCGGTCGGCCCCGGTCAGCCGTTCCCGTACATCTCTGGCCTCTCGCTCTCGCTCGGCGTAAATGTGCGTAACCCTGATTCCGGTGAGGAGCGGTTTGCCCGCGTCAAAGTCCCCGAGGGTCTCCCCCGCTTTGTTGCGGCCGGCGATCACGGCCTGGTTGTGCCGCTTGAGGATGTGATGTCGCACTACCTCCACCTTTTGTTTCCAGGGATGGACGTCACCGAACAGACGGCGTTTCGGTTGACCCGCGATGGCGACACCGAAATCTCCGACGACGCCGACGATCTCCTCGGCGCGGTCGAGACCGAGCTGCGGCGACGACGCTTTGGTGCTGTCGTTCGGCTCGAGGTCGCTGATTCGATCTCGCAGTCAATGGTTGACCGTTTGGTCGAGCGTCTTTCGATCCGCCCAGACGTCGTCTACCCCGTGCAGGGCATGCTCGACCTCGCCGACGTGATGCAGCTGTGCGACCTCGACCGGCCCGATCTCAAGAACGAGCCGTGGGTTCCACGAACCCAACGTCGAATCTCCTCGCCGCGAGACAACGACCTCTTCGCTGAGATCGCGGCCGGCGACGTTTTCGTCCAACACCCGTACGACTCGTTCGCAACGAGCGTCGAGGCATTCGTGCGGGCTGCAGCAACCGACCCACAGGTCGTGACGCTGAAGGCGACGGTGTACCGCACGAGCGAAGACTCAGCCCTCGCGCCGGCTCTGATGCAGGCGCCGGAGAACGGCAAGCAGAGCGTCTGCCTGATGGAGCTCAAAGCGCGCTTCGATGAGCAGCGGAACATCGAATGGGCGCGCTCAATGGAAAAGGCTGGCGTGCACGTCGCCTTTGGCTTCCCTGACATGAAGATCCACGCGAAGACGATCCTCGTCGTCCGCCGTGAGGGCGACACGCTGCGTCGCTACGTCCACATTGGCACGGGTAACTACCACGCGCGTACAGCACGGATGTACGAGGACGTTGGCCTCTTCACCGCCGATCCCGAGATCGCTGCCGACGTTGCCGATCTCTTCAATTTCGTCACAGGCTTCGGACGCCCACAGGAGTTCCGGAAGCTCCTCGTCGCGCCGTTCCACATGCGCAAGAAGCTCGTCGAGCACATTCGTCGCGTTGCCACGGCAGCCGAGCGTGGTGAGCACGCGCGCATCCGCATGAAGCTCAACAACCTCACCGATCCGTCAATCATCGACGAGCTCTACAAAGCCTCGCAGGCTGGTGTCGAGATCGATCTGGTCGTACGCGCGATCTGTGCACTCACCCCGGGCGTGCCGGGGCTCAGCGACAACATCCGTGTTCGCTCGATCCTCGGCAGGTTCTTGGAGCACAGCCGGATCTACTGCTTCGAGGCAGGTGAGCAGCGCACCTACCTGATGGGGAGCGCAGACATGATGACTCGCAATCTCGATCACCGGATCGAGATTCTGGTTCCGATCGAGGCCCCGCTCGCACGCAACGAGATCGAGACGATCCTCAAGGCTGTTCTTAGCGACAACACGAACGCCTGGGAACTTGCGGCTGACGGCACGTGGGATCGCGTGACATCGCAGCCAGGAGAGCGGCGCAAGACTGCCCAGGCGATGGCAATGCGCCGCCGAGCCCGCTCCCGACGCACGGCACCGCGGTAGGGCGCTGACATGTGGCTTCGTCATCATGACCCCATGCCGCTCGGAGTTGTCGACGTGGGTGCAAACACGGTCCGCCTTCTTGTGAAGAGCGGTGAGGATGTCATCCACCGCCGCCGCGCGATGCTTCGCCTCGGCGAAGCCGTCGAGCTGTATGGGGAAATCCCACCCGAAAAGCTCGCCGAGGCTGCGACAACGGTCGCCGCGTTCGTCATCGACGGTCGCGCCCACGGTGCGGAGCGCATCGAGGTGCTCATCACGAGTCCAGGCCGTCAGGCCGCCAACGGCGACGAGCTCATCGACCACATTGCCAACGCATGCGGTGCGCCCGTCCGTGTCCTCAGCTCCGAGGAAGAAGGGCAGCTTGGCTTCCAGGGCGCGCTCAATGCGCTCCGTGTGCCTCCACGCGAGACGCTCGCGGTCGTAGACGTTGGCGGCGGCTCCGCGCAAATCGCGATCGGAACGAAACGCGAAGGCGCAACGTGGGTTCGGTCGATCGATCTTGGCTCAATGCGCCTTACGAGCCGCTTGCTCCAAGGGGATCCTCCGGGCGCAGCTGCAATGGCAGCAGCCCGTAAGGAAGTTGCCGAGGCGCTCGTTGGAATCGAGGCTCCGTTCGCCGAGGAGGGGCTCGCGGTTGGCGGGAGCGCGCGGGCGCTCCGGGAGCTCACCGGCCCGATCCTCACAACCGACGGTTTGCGGCGGGCCGAGTCTGTCCTCACGCATACCCCGTATTCAGAGCTTGTCGAAGTCTGGGGTATCGAAGCCGACCGAGTCCCCACCCTTGCCGCCGGAACAGTCATTCTCTCGGCACTCCAGGAGCTCGTCGGCGTACCTCTGCGCGTCCGCCGTGGCGGTCTGCGCGACGGAGCGATCGCTGAACTTGAGCAGCGCGTCCGTGCAACACGCGCGGCCTAAGCTGATCTAGGCGTTCGCCGTTCCGCTTGCTCGCGCGAGCCGACGCCATGCCGTGGGAAGGCGTTGGCGCACTTTCACGCGGATCGAACGCTCCCGTTCGATGATTCGACCAGCAGCAAGGTCCGCACCGGGCACGGCGTACGCGCGAATCCGTTCCTCAGCCACGTGCGCGTCCTGGTGAACGCCGATCAGGTCTTGGAGGTTCCGCAGCGCTTTCGTCAGCTCCTTCGCTTCCTCGGCATCGCGACCGACGAGAACCTCAACCGCATAGCGCGTTCGCTTGACCTTGATCCGGATCGCATGAAGTGCGGTGTCGGTGGGGTCATCTCCCAGTCGTCGCCGCGCCTTCCATAGTCGCTCAACCTGACCGCGCGCGATCGACTGCGGCGACTCATCCCCCACAACGGCGGCGGGAGCGACGGTCGCCGACCGAAAGACTTCAAGGAGCACCGAAAACCGCTCCGAGAGGAGCGCCTCGATCACACGGCGTCGCGCGACCTCCTGATCTGCGCGAACAACCGAGAGAATCGCCAGCCCGCCGCCCTCGTCCTCATCGAGGGCCGCCACGACCGGCTCAAGGTTCGCCTGCAGTACTTCGAGGTCGCGGGCCGGGCCTGTCTCTGTCCCGAGCCACCGCAGTTCTACGTCGAGCACGTCGTAGTAGTCACCCACCACAGGCCGGGCGGCGCGGATTACCGCGCGGGCGCGCCGGGCAGAGACACGAAATTGGTGGAGTGCGTCGGAATGCTCAGCGCGCACCGCCAACGCCATCTTCTCGAGCCGCTCAAGCTCCGCGCGCAAGCTCGCCTGTACGCGAAGCGCGACCGAAGCAGCAGCGGGGTTTGTCGTGTCAGTCATCTGTCGTGCACCGTCAGCCTATGAGATCGGGGGTGGGTGCCCGCTACACGCGGACATCCACCCCCGACTCCCCCAGACCGGCCGCTGTGATCAGGTCGCAGGCGGCTTTGCGTAGAACGCTGTGGACAGGCTCGCGAGCCCCGCATCGCGGGTTCCGAGCGACTTGAGGTTGAAGCGCTTTTCGATCGTCGTGAGAATCGACGTCGTGTCGTGCTCGACGTGGTCGACGACGAACTTCGCGGGCAGCAGCGGGCTGACCACGAGGGCCGGGATGCGCGTGCCAGGGCCCCACTTGTCGTGAGCGCCTGGAACACCGCCAACCGTCCCCGGAGGCGCGACGTGATCCCACTGGCCACCGAACTCGTCGTAGGTCACGATCACCATCGTGTCCTTCGCACAGGCGCTGCCTTCGATCGAGCTGAGCAGCGAAACGAGGTGGTCGCTACCGGCGCTCTCGCTCGCGTAGCCCGGATGCTCGTTCTCCTCGCCGAGCGGCTTGATGAAGCTCACCTGGCGGAGGCTGCACGACTTGGTAGAGGCCGTGACGGCGTTGGTGAAGGCGACCTCGTCCTGGAGACGATCCGAACGAGCGACGGTTCCAGGAGCCAGGTTCGCGTAGTAGTTGAACGGCTGGTGGTGGAACTGGAAGTCGGCGTCGGGACAGTTCGGATACGTCGCCGTCGACAGCACGTTCGGGTCGGTGCACTTACCGGTCGAGCCGTTCGTCCAGCCCGGGCCGTTCACGTCGCCGTTCGCGTTCGACCAGCCACCGGAGTACCAGGCCCAAGAAACCTTTCCGGCCGTCATCTCGTCGCCAATGTTCGGGCTCGTGAGCGGTGGCAGGCGGCGCGAGTCGGCCGTTCCAGGCGAGTACGGCTGGTACCACGGCTGCGTGGTGTTGACCGCGTAATCACCGCAGGTTGCGAACGCGGGGGTCGCCGAGCGACCTGGCCCCGGGTTGCAGGAAGCCGTGATCTGCTGATCCTTGACGTTCGCTCCAAGCGGCGAGGCGTAGAGCGGGTAGTTGTTCGGCATGCCGTTGCCGTCGACGACCGAGTGGAGGTCGTTGGCGCCACCGTCGTTCACGGCATTTGCCCACACGGGCGCGGCAGCGGCGATCAGCCACTGGTGGTTGAGGAACGAGCCACCGAATGCACCCTGGAAGAAGTTGTCATCGATTGCGTACTTCGGTGCGGTCGACGAGTGGAGATACTTGTAGATCGGAAGCGACGACGTCGTGTAAACGCCCATCGTCAGGCCCGCGGCGTCTGAGCCGGTGACGTAGCGATCCATCTTCCCGTTATCGATCTGGTACTGCTCCTGGTAGTAGCGATGCACGATGTCGCGCGTACAGCCGCCGGCCAGAGCAGTGCCGTTCAGGAAGCCGTTTGACGCAAACGCCCCCGGGGCCGGGCACGTGGTCGCGCTCGACGGAAGATACGAGTCGATCGTGAACACGCCGTTGACGAAGTGGCTCGTGAACGCGTTTGCGACCGTCGTATCGGTGCAGCTATTCGAAAGCGGCGACGGTGCAGTGAGGTTCACGTCAAGCTGCAGCAGGCACGAGTAGGCCGTTCCCGACTGATTGACCTGCTTGGGCGCGTTGATGGCCTTCGAGAGCCCGTTGACGCCCTCCCAGCCACCGTAAAGGTTGTCGAAGCTGTGGTTCTCTTCGTAGATGACGACGATGTGGTTGATCTTCGCGAGTGTCGCGAGACCGGGGTTGGGCTTCGTTGTCGCTCCGACGGCGGTCGCGGCTGCGACGGCGATCGATGCGAGTGCTGCGCCCACCGCAGCAAGGACGAGCTTCCGGCGCACCGGCATACCTCCTGAAACGTGGGTCGGGACTGACCCCGCAGACAGTCGCAGCGCTCGCGTCACACGTGGGTGACGGTGTCGTGACGTAGAGGTAGAGGTGTGGTTACGGCGGGTAAAGCGGGGTCGTTACGAGGGGTAGTCGTAAAAGCCGGCGCCGCTCTTGCGGCCGAGCCGACCGGCAGCAACATGCTCCTCGAGCAACGGGCACGGCGCGTACCGGTCGTTGCCAAGCCCGCGTTCGAGCACGCGCATGATCGCGACGCACGTGTCGAGTCCGATCAGGTCGGCGAGCGCCAGCGGCCCCATCGGGTGCCCGAAGCCGAGCTTCGCGACGGTGTCGATCGCCTCAGCCGCCGCAACACGTTCAGAGAGCGCCCACACCGCCTCGTTGATAAACGGCATCAAGATCCGATTCGACACAAATCCCGCTTTGTCGAGCGCCTCAACCGGTTCCTTCCCGAGGTCTCGGGTGAGCGCGACGATCGCCGCGGCAGTTTCGGGCGCCGTTGAGGGTGCGCGAATCACTTCGACGAGGCCCATCATCGGAACGGGGTTGAAGAAGTGCATGCCAACGACCGACTCGGGTCTCGACGTCGCTGCGGCAAGGGTTGCGATCGGAATCGAGCTCGTGTTCGAGGCGAGAATTGCCCCGGCCGGTAGCGCCTGATCGGCCCGCGCGAAGAGGTCGGTCTTGACCGCCTCATCCTCGATGATTGCCTCGATCAACAGGTCTGCCGCGACGAGATCGTCCGCCGGTTGAATCCGCGCAAGCACTTCGGCGGGGTCGGGCCCGCCCTTTTGGGCAAAGCGTTCAAGGCTCTTCGCGATCGTCGCTAGCGCGCGGACGGTTGCTCCGGGATATGGGTCATAGAGGAAGACCTCGCGGCCCGACGCGGCAATCACCTGCGCGATCCCGCCGCCCATCTGTCCTGCGCCAACAACGAGCACGGTCGAAAACGTCATGCGCCCCTCCCTCTGGTCACGCGGGCAGCCTACCCTTGCACGATGCACGTGCGATTCGCCGAGCCACGCGACGCCGACGAGATCGAGCGCATTCGTGTGCGAGGCTGGCAGGCCGCGTACCGGCATGTCTTTCCGCCCGAGAAGCTGGATGCAATTCCGCTTGACAGCTCGCGTTGGCGTGACCGTCTCCTCAGCCCGGAGCCGGGCTTTGAGGTACTCCTGGCGACGGAAGCTGACCAGGTTGTTGCCTTCGCAAGTCTGTACGCATACGAGGACGAGCCGAAGACCGCGCTGGTCGGAGCCTTCTACGTCGACCCACCCCATTGGCAGCGAGGAATCGGCGGGGATCTATTGCGACAAGCAGAGGATCGACTGTCGGAGCGGTACTCCGCTGCGGTCCTGTGGGTGCTTGAAGCGAACCACCGTGCACGTCAGTTCTACGAGCGCGCAGGCTGGTCGGCCGACGGCGCGACCGAATCGAACGAGCGTCTTGGCGTTACCGCGCTCGAGCTGCGCTACCGCGAGCGGCTCAGCAGTTCGCGGTCGCGCGGATAGCTGAGCAGCGTCAGCGCCTCATCGATCGGAACCCACCGCACCGCATCGATCTCATTCTGTGCTCGCGCTTCCCCGCTTGACCGCATGTGGAAGTAGCGCACCTCTTTGTTCCGACCATTGCCGTCGACGTAGAACGTGCGACCCGCCTTGCCCGTGATCTCGCAGACGAGGCCTGCTTCCTCTTCCACCTCACGGATTGCAGCAGTCTCCCAATCCTCACCCGGGTCCAGCTTCCCTTTCGGGAACGCCCAGTCGCCATACACCTCGCGATGCACGAGGAGCACTGAGTCCTCGCGGATGATCACCCCGCCCGCAGCACGAACGCGTTCTCCGCGACACGAGCGCAGCCGCAGCGGGCCAATCCGCACGCCTACACCTCCAGCAGCAGTGCGTCGCCCTGACCGCCACCCGAGCAGATCGCGACTGCGCCAAGGCCACCACCTGAGCGGTGGAGGTCGTGCACAAGCGTGGATACGATCCGGCCGCCCGATGCGCCGATCGGGTGCCCGATCGCGATCGCGCCACCGTTGACATTCACGCGCTCCTCGTCGATGCCGAGCATCTGGGTCGACTTCCACGCGACCGACGCAAACGCCTCGTTGATCTCAAGGCGTGCAAGATCGCCAACGGTCTTGCCTGCTTTCCGCAGCGCGTCGCTTGTCGCCTCGGCGGGCGTGCGTGCAAGGAACGCGAAGTCACCGGCGTAGAACCCCTGCGAGATGATTGTGGCGAGCGGCGTGATGCCACGTTTGCGCGCCCACTCCTCGCTCGCGACGATCACGCACGAAGCACCGTCGTTGACGCCAGGAGCGTTCCCGGCCGTCGTCGTTCCTTCCGGATCGAAGACGGGCTTCAGCGACTGCAGCTTCTCGAGCGTCGTGTCGCGCCGCGGACTTTCGTCGGCCTCAAGCTCGCCAACGGCGACGATCTCGTCGCGAAAGAGCCCGGCATCGGCTGCGGCAACGGCGCGCTGGTGCGAGCGAAACGCCCACGCGTCCTGCACGTCGCGGCCGATCTCGAGCTCACGTGAGGCGTAGGAGGCCTGCGCAACCATGTGGCGCCCGTCGAACGTCGACTCAAGTCCGTCGAAGACTGCAAGGTCGACGAGCGTGCCGTGACCCATGCGGTAGCCGGCGCGCGCCTTTGGCAGCGCGTAGGGCGCATTCGTCATCGACTCCATGCCGCCCGTGACAACCAGATCGAGGTCTCCGGCACGGATCATCGAATCGGCGATCGCAATCGCCCGAATCGACGAGGCGCACACCTTGTTGATCGTGTCTGCCGGCGTCTCAATGGGAATGCCCGCGGCGACCGCCGCCTGGCGCGCTGGGGCCTGCCCCACCCCGCCCTGAAGCACCTCACCCATGATCACGTACTCGGGCTCGTGGGCTTCGATCCCGGCGCGTTCGAGCGCGCCCCGAATCGCGAACGACCCAAGCTGTGGGCCGGTGTACTGCGCGAGACCCCCGGCGAGCCTGCCAAACGGCGTGCGCACTGCGGAAACGATCACTGATCTTGTCATGACTGCAACCTACCCAGAGACGGGGGTCTTCGGGCCGTCGCCCAGCAAGACCGCCGCCAGATTCTCTGCTGCAAGCCGTGACATCGCCGCCCGGGTCTCGGCGGTTGCGCTGCCGAGATGTGGGCTAAGCACCGCGTTCTCGCACGCAAGCAGCGCCGGATGCACGGTCGGCTCGTCCTCAAACACGTCGAGCGCGGCTGCCCGAATCGTTCCCGCTGCGAGCGCCTCGGCAAGCGCGGCCTCATCGACAACGGGGCCGCGCGCGATGTTCAGCAGGATCGCCGACGGCTTCATCCGCGCGAGTTCGGCGGTACCGATCAGATGGGTTGTCTCGGGCCTCAGCGGGACGTGCAGCGAGACAACGTCGGCTTCGGCGAGGAGATCGTCGAGCGGCAGTGGCCGCGACGAGATCACCCGCATACCAAGTGCGGTTTCGGCCATCCGGGCCAGCTCACGTCCCGTCCGCCCCATCCCGACGATGCCGAGCGTCTTGCCGCGCAGCTCAACGGTCTGGATCTGATTTCCCATCCAGCCAAGCCACTGCCCTGCGCGGATCATCCGATCGCCCTCGGCGATGTGTTTCGCAGCGCCGAGGAGCAATGCGAGCGCGTGCTCGGCAACGGCGGCCGTCAACACGTCGGGCGTATTCGTGACGACGACGCCGCGTGCGTGACAGGCAGCGATGTCGATGTTGTTTGTGCCAACCGCAAAGTTCGCGACAACTTTGAGTTGCGGGCCAACGCCGTCGAGGAAGTCCGCGTCGACAGTCTGGATCAGATGCGCGAGGACACCGTCGGCGCCTGCCGGATCACCCCCTACCTGCACGTCGAGCCCGGCAGCCTCGAGCACCGCGACGGCCGGATCGGGCGTCGGATGCGAAACCCACGCCTTCATACCGCTACCGCAGGAACGACTCGTCGGCGGCGAGGCGCCCTGCAAACGCGACCGTGAGGCGAATCACCGACTCGATGTCGTCGAGCGAAGCGATCTCGACCGGCGAGTGCATGTTCCGCAGCGGAATCGACAGCAGCCCGGTCGGAACACCGCCCCGCGAGCCGTGTACGACATCGGCATCGGTCATCGTGTCGGAGGTGTAAATCTCAAAGCAATGGGGGATCCCCTCCGCCTCGGCTGATTCGACGAGCAGGTCGAAGATCCGCGTGTTCAGCATCGGGCCGCGGCTGATCGGAACGCCGCCGCCAAGATCGACCTTGCCAACGCGCTTCGGGTCGCCGCCAGGGCCATCGGTCGCGTACGTGACATCGATCGCGAGCGCAGCCGTTGGATTGAGCGAGTACGCCGCCGTCCGCGCACCAAAGAGGCCAACTTCCTCGGCAACCGCTGCGACAGCAACCGGCTGCCACGCACCGCCAGCATCACCAATGCGACGCGCGGCCTCGAGCGCGATGTAGGCGCCGACCCGATTGTCGAGCGCCTTCGATGAGATTCGATCGTTCGGAAGTTCAAGCAGCGGCCCGTCCCACACTCCCGCGTCGCCTGGCCGTACGAGCTCTGCGGCCTCCTCGCGGGACGTGGCACCAATGTCGATGTGAAGGTCGGTGTGTTCGATCCGTGGTCGGTCGCGGCGCTCTGCCGGTGAGAGCTGCCTCCGGCCGACGACGCCGCGCACGGGGCCGTTACGTCCCGCGATCGTCACGCGCTGGGCGAACAGCGCCTCGGGCGCGAATCCGCCGATGATCGTGTACGAGAGCAGGCCGCTGTCCTCGATGTTTGTGACCGCCACCCCGATCTCGTCGATGTGACCGATCAGCGCAAGCGTCGGACGGCCGCTCGGGCCAACGTGGGCGTACGAGTTGCCCATCGGATCGCGCGTGACTTCTGCGAACGCGCCTGCAGCTTCACGCCAAACGCGCGCGGCGGGTTCCTCGTGGCCTGACGGCCCGGATGCGGCAAGCAGCGCTGCAAGCAGTGGTGGAGTCGCCATTAGGTTGCGGATTCAATCAGGAGTGCCTATCGTGGTGCGCGATGGCAATCTCTCCCCGCACGTGGTGGTCATGGCGCGCACAGCGGGGCGGGAGCCTGCGCCGGGTCTAGACACCCGCGTTCAGCCCGACCTCCGCTTGACCGAGACCCTAATGGGTCTTTTTTGTTTGTCTACCACGACATCAACGAGATCTTGAGATGACACCGACCGCAACCGAACTCCACACCGACCTCCTTACACCGCTCGCGGCCTACGTACGTCTACGCGGACGCGGTCAGGCGTCGTTTCTTCTTGAATCGGTCGACCAGGGTCGGCTTGGCCGTTACTCGCTGCTTGGGTGCGGATCGCGGGTCGTCGATGTGCACGAGGCCGAGCGTCTCAATGAACCGGTGATTGGGCACGTGGGCTATGACTGGATCGCTGAGCTCGAACCGACTGTGCCCCTCCCTGAGCCTGGTCGCGGCCTGCCGATCAGCGAGTTCATTGTGGCGGACATCCTCGTGCGCTTCGATCACGTTCGGGGCGTCTCCGAGGTGCTCCGCGGCGATCCGGCCGAGGTCAAGGCGCTGCTCGATGCGCCGATCAACATGCCGAGCGCCAGCACGACGTACCCGTCTGGCCCAATCATCCGGACGCCCTCGCAAGCCGAGCACGAGGCGCGCGTCCTGAAGGCGAAGGAGTACATCCGTGCCGGCGACGCCTTCCAGATCGTCGTCGCCCAGCGCGCCGAGCGCCCAACCTCTGCCAGCGCCCTCGCGATCTATCGCGCGCTTCGTCGCGTCAATCCGTCGCCGTATCTCTTCCTGCTCGAACTCGGCGATACCGCCCTGATCGGCTCCTCGCCCGAGACACACGTGAAGCTCGAAGGCACGCGCGCGAGCCTCAACCCGATTGCTGGCACGACACCTGTGGGTGAAGGCGACGCCGAACGACTCCTTGCGTCCGAAAAAGACAGGGCAGAGCACGTGATGCTCGTCGACCTCGGGCGTAACGACCTCTCGCGCGTCTGTAAGCCCGGAACGGTGCGAGTCGAGCGGCTGCTGCAGGTCGAGC
>CAIWTI010000162.1 GCA_903915545.1 uncultured Actinomycetes bacterium
CGGCCCGAGCAGGTCGTCGACAACGCCGGCGCATCGGGCATCGAGCTCGACGCATCGACGCTTGCTGCGATCGACGCGATCTTCGCGTAGCGCTCTCCTCCACCAACGTGTGGAGGGGCGCCTGGGGCGCCCCTCCGGTGTTCGCTCTGCGTGCGGGGGTGTGTTGCGGGGAGTGGCTGTGCTTAGCGAACCGAGACGCTCAGGATCTGCAGCCCGTTTGTGGATGACTGAACCTGCTGACCCTGCTGACCCTGGCCCTGGTGACTGCTGCGCGCCTGGCGTGCACGTGCGTTGCCCTGGCCTTGGCCCTGGCCCGTCCTGGCAGCCTTGACGCACCCCGCCAGCTTGAGGACGCCGTTCTGGGAGAAGAAGCTGCCGCCGTACCCGACCTGAAGGTCGTCGGCGCTTCCCGCCTGGCCCTTCTCTCGAACGATGGTCGAGGAATCAACGGTGAGCGTGACCGACTGTCCGTCGAGCCTCTTGATCGTGATTGAGGTGGCGCTCGCAGCGGTGATCAGGCCGCGGTTGAAGTCGAACGACTGTGTTGTGCCATCGGCGTACACGGCGTTGACTGTGCCGGTGACGGACTGGTAGGCAGGCCCTTCGATCGGCGAGGCAGACCCACCGGCGGGGGCACCGTCGCCCTTGATGTTGCGGATGATCACGGCATTACCGCTCTGCGAAATGACTGTTGCAGCGTCGCCAACCTTGAGATCGTCAACGGTGTAGCTCGCGCCGTTATTGCGGACGGCGGTCTTGTCGGTGATCGCGAAGGTGACCGACTGGTTGTCCTTGCGCTTGAGAGTGATCGACGACGTTGAGACAGCGGTGATCGCGCCACGATCCCATGTCCAGGACTGCGTCAAGGCGTCCTTGTAGGTGACGCTTGCAGTCGAATGGACGGTGTCAGCGAACGGGCCTTTGGCAACCGGCGGATCGGCGGCGACCGCGCTCCCCGCGAGGAGGGCAAACAGCGAGAACATGAGGATGACGATGCGCTTTCCCATCAGAGGGCTCCTTACGAGGAGGGGTAGGTGATGGGGGCATCCTGCGACCGCTCTGTAAGCCGACGGTGCCGCTGCGATCAGTTGGCGGTAAGTCGTCGTAAGGCGGACATAAAGCGTTCTCACCCGTAAACGGCCGGTGCCCGCTTGCGCGGGCACCGGAAAACACCAGATCGTGACGCGCGTTACTCGGCGTCGACTTCGGCTGCTGCCTCAGGTTCAGCATCCGCGCCGGCCGCAACCAGCTCGGCAGGAGCGGGAGGCACGACCTCGATGTCGACCTCTTCCTCGTTCTTCCGCGTAACGATGATCGTCGAACCCGACTCGAGACTGCGCCCGAGAACGAAGTCAGCGAGCGGATCCTCGATCAGACGCTGAATCGCGCGGCGCAGCGGCCGGGCGCCCATTGCCGGGTCGTAACCCTTGTCGACGAGCATCTCCTTGGCCTCGTCGGAGAGCTCGATCGTGACACCGTGCTCGGCCATCTGCACGCGCAGACGGTTGAGCATCAGGTCGACGATCTGCAGGATCTCTTCCTTCGACAGCTTCGGGAAGACGATGATCTCGTCGATGCGGTTCAGGAGCTCAGGCCGGAAGACGCGCTTGAGGTCGCCCATCACGCGAGTCTTCATGTCGTCGTACGACAGGCCCTGCTCATCGCTCATGTTGAAGCCGAGCGCAACGTTCTTCGAGATCGACGCCGAACCGATGTTCGAGGTCATGATCACGATCACATTGCGGAAGTCGACCTTGCGGCCCTGCGAGTCGGTCAGCTTCCCGTCCTCAAGGATCTGCAGGAGGATGTTGAAGACGTCGGGGTGTGCCTTCTCGATCTCGTCGAAGAGCAGCACCGAGTACGGCCGCCGGCGAACTGCTTCGGTCAACTGACCGCCTTCGTCGTACCCGACGTAGCCGGGAGGCGAGCCCACGAGACGCGACACCGCGTGCTTCTCCATGTACTCGGACATGTCGAG
>CAIWTI010000163.1 GCA_903915545.1 uncultured Actinomycetes bacterium
ACAACAGCCACGCCATCGGCCGTGCGCTTTGCCCCGTCTTCGACAACCGCCACCGTCTTTTTGGTCTCGGCCTGGATCTCGTCGATCAACGCGGCGATCTGCGTCGCGGCAGTCTGTGACTCCTCCGCGAGCTTGCGCACCTCCTCGGCGACGACGGCGAACCGCGGCCCTGCTCACCTGCACGTGCCGCTTCAATCGCGGCGTTGAGCGCGAGCAGGTTCGTCTGCGACGCGATCCCCGTGATCGTCTCAACGATCCCACCGATCTCGACCGACTTCGCGGCGAGCTCGTGAATCGCTCTTGTGACCGAGTCGGTTGCCTCGTGGACAGCTTCCATCGCAAGCGATGCCTCGCGGGCAGCGGTAACGCCTTCAAGCGCGACCACCCGAGCCTCACCCGCCTGGGTAGCGGTGTGCTCGGCGGCCGAGCGGGCCTCCTCAACCATCCGCACCTGGCGCTCCGCGCCAGACGCAACATCGGACACCGCGTCGGCGATCTCCGTGACAGCCCGACCGGCCTCTTCCGAGGTCGATGCCATCTGGCGTGAAGCGGCAGAAACCGATGTCGACGCATCCTGGACGCGACCAAGGATGGCGGCGAGCTTCGCCCGCGTCTCGTTGTAGGCGTCGATCGAGGCGACGGTGCTGAGGCGAATCCCATTGACTGCATCGGCGATCTGTCCGAGCTCGTCTTTCCCAGCGTCCGCAAGCGGCGGTGTGGTTGACACGACGTCCTTCGTGAGATCACCCGCAGCGACGCGCTCGAGACCAACCCGCAGGTCGGCTGCACACCGCTGTTCGAGACTCCGCAGGCCTGCAAGGATTGCGTTCGCGACGTTCTTCAGCTGACGCGACATCAGGAATGTCGCCGCAGAGGCGACGAGCAGGGCAAAGATCGACAACAGGGCGATCTCGATCTGCGCGCTTGACTTGGTCGCGTTCCCCGAAGTGATCCCGTCAGCAGCAGCCTGATCGCCGTAGTCGCTCAGCGAAGCGGCCAGCGTGTCGCCCTGCGAGTTCGCGGCGGTGTTCAGGAGCTTGGTCGCTGCAGCCTGGTTGCCAGCTGCGGTGAGCAGAGACAACTTGCGGTCGGTCGCCGCCCAGGCATCGAACGCCGAGCGAACCGATGAGATGTCGTGGCCCGGGACAAGAGCGAAGAGACCCGAGAGCTTTTCCCCAAACGCAGCGATGTCACCGGTGTGCATGTCGCTTCCGTCCGGGTTCTTCACGTGTCCCTCGACGAGCACGTTCTGCGCTTGCGAGATCCGCATGTTGTAGGCGGCAGCGGCGGCGGCATGCGCAGCTGCTGAAACCTTCGAGTCGTGCTGCACCGTTGAGACAACGGTGCCGATGCTGAGCACCCCAACACCGAGCGCGATCACAAACACGAGGCTTACGACGCCGACGAGCGCGGCGACCTTCTTCGAAATCGAAAGATCCTTGATGGTGTTCAACAGATTCATTGGACGCGAGACCCTCCCCGGATCACACCTACCTGAGGTTGACGCCGGTGAGACCCGGCAGCGTCCATAGTCGGTCGGAGCACGCGAGAGTTGAGGATCCGTTCACCGAGTAGAAGCCAGCCATATACGAGGTATCTAAGGCTTTACTTTCCATAGTGATAGATTTCGGCTTCAATACAGCTGTCCACCTTTCTCGGTGGCCCCGCCGAGAAGCACAACCGCACGTCAACGAACGACACATTCAAGAGGAGGCCATTCGTGGCGATTCAGCTCGGCGACGAGGCTCCGGATTTCACGGCGGAGACAACCGAAGGAACCATCAATTTCCATCAGTACCTCGGCGACGGCTGGGGCATCCTGTTCTCACACCCGGCCGACTTCACGCCGGTATGCACCACCGAACTCGGGCGTGTGGCCGGCCTCAAGCCGGAGTTCGACAAGCGCAACACCAAGGTGATCGCGATCTCTGTCGACCCGCTCGAAAAGCATGAGGCGTGGGCACAGGACATCGAAGATGTCACGGGGAACAAGCTCAACTACCCGCTGATCGCCGATCCCGAGCGCACGGTCGCGAATCTCTACGGGATGATTCACCCGAACGCGAACGACACGATGACCGTCCGTTCGGTCTTCGTTGTCGGCCCGGACAAGAAGGTCAAGCTGACGCTCACCTACCCGGCAGCGACGGGTCGCGACTTCAACGAGATCCTGCGCGTGATCGACTCGCTCCAGCTGACGGCCAAGCACAAGGTTGCAACGCCCGCCGACTGGCGCCAGGGCGAGGACGTCATCATCACGACCGCCGTGTCCAACGAGGAAGCCGCAGAGCGCTTCCCGGGCTACGAGACGGTCAAGCCGTACCTGCGTAAGACCCAGCAGCCGGCATAGCTCCAGATACGCGAAGCGCGTCGGCACCCTCCTGCGGGATGGGCGCCGGCGCGCTTTGCCATTTCTGGATGGTCAGTCGGCGCGTGCGAGCGTAAACGCAACACGCGTTCCACCCTCGGGACGGGCTTCGGCCCAGATGCGACCGCCGTGTGCGTCGACGAGTCCCCGAGCGATCGCGAGCCCGAGGCCCGAGCCGCCCGGCCGCCGCGACGCATCGGCGCGCCAGAAACGGTCGAAGATCCGCTCGACACGCTCCGGGGCAATCCCTTCGCCGGTGTCTTCAACTCCGACAAGCACGGCGCCATCCGCGGAAAGCGCCGCAGTAACGGCCACTGTCCCGTCGGGCGGTGTGTGCCGAAGCGCGTTCGTCAGCAGGTTGTAGAGCACCCGTTCGATCTTGTCGGGGGCACAGCGAACAAGTGGCAGCGACGGATCGACCTGCGACGAAAGGTGCACCCCGCGGGCGGTCGCCTCGGGTGCCAGCCCTTCGATGCAGCCGCTCACGAGACGCCCGAGCGCCACCTCCTGGAAGACGAGCGACAACACCCCCGCGTCGATACGGGCAAGCTCAAACAGATCGTCGACGATGCCGGAGAGCAGGCGCACCTGGGCGTGCAATGCCGGGACGTACTCGACCGGATCAACAAGCCCATCCTCGAGCGCCTCAAGTGACGCCTGCATCGCCGTCAGCGGAGTGCGAAGGTCGTGGCTTGCCCACGCGACGAGCTGACGTCGCGCGTCGAAGAGCTCCTCAAGCGAGCCGGCCATCGTGTTGAACGAACGGCCGAGCTCGGCAAGTTCCGACGGGCCCGCTTCCGACGCGCGAACGCCCAAATCGCCCGCCGCGAGCTGCGCCGAGGTCTCGCGAAGGCGATCGATGGGCGAGACGATGAAACGCGCGAGCATCAACCCAGCGACGACGGCGGAGAGCGCTGCCGCCGATGCCACGGCGAGGATCTTGACGTCGTCGCCCATGTGAAACATCACCCAACCTGACGCCAACACGACGCCCAGCGGAAGGCCGACTGCAAGGAGCGCGAGCCCGGCGACCTGCAGACGCACCGTTGGCAGGAGCCGCAGCAGCGACGCCAACGTCACGCCCGCGATGAGCGTGACGAGCGCCAGGGCGAGCGCCGTTCCGATCATGGGGTGAACCGGTAGCCCACGCCCCACACCGTTTCGAGGTGCGCCGGCGTGGAGGGGTCGGCCTCGACCTTTTCGCGCAGGCGACGCACGTGGACGGTGACGGTCGCGGCGTCGAGTGAGAACTCGTCTCCCCACACGCGCGCGAGCAGGTGAGAGCGTGAGAAGACCTGCCGCGGGTTGGTCGCGAGAAAGACGAGCAGATCGAACTCGCGCACCGTAAGTCGCACGTCCGCGCCAGCCTTCGTGACCTCGCGCTTGTCGACATCGACCACGACGTCGCCGAACTCGATCTTCAGCCCCGCCTTCGGTACTGCCCCGGTGCGACGCAGCACGGTCTTTGCTCGGACGGCCAGCTCGCGTGGCGAGAACGGCTTCGTGACGTAGTCGTCGGCACCGAGCTCGAGCCCGACGATGCGGTCGGCCTCCTCACCGAGCGCCGTGAGCAAGATCACCGGCGTGTCGGAACGTTCGCGGATCCACCGGCAGACCGTGAGGCCATCGACCCCGGGCATCATCACGTCAAGCACGACGAGATCGGGATTCTCCGCCTCGACAAGCTGCATCGCCGTGTCACCGTCGCCTGCGACGAGCGTGCGGAATCCCTCGCGGCGCAGGTAACGCGCCACAACATCACGGACAAGCGGTTCATCGTCGACGACGAGCACTGTCGTCTGGGCAGCGGGCGTCACGACAGCCATTGTCCTCCGGTTCGGATCGAGCGCAAGCACCGCCGAGCTAACGCGGTGTGCCGTCTGCGGCCGCTGCGGCGTCAGAAGGGTCGCGGGGGACAGCCGCGACCCACTTCTGATGATGTTCGCGCGCCCACTCTTCCCGTACCGATCCCTCCGTCATCCCGGCAAGGGCGTGACGGGTGCGGGGATTGATCACGGCCAGGTACAGATGGCCGACGAGCAGGATCAACGACACCCACATCAGCGAGTCGTGCAGAAACACCGTCCCGTCGAACCGGAACCGCGTGTCGCGCTCACCCAGCCACAGCAGCACGCCAGAGACGGTGAAGAGCACGGCGAACGCAACGGTCAGGATTGCGTTCACCTTCTGGCCGCCGTTGAAGCGACCCTGAGGCGCCCGCGTTCGACCGGTGAGGAAGCGGAGGTCATCGCGATCGAAGTTGTCGAGCTCCCGCGCCGTTCGGGCAAGCGCACGACGGTTGCCACCCAACACGACGATCGCCAGCGCAACACCCCACACGATTGCCGACCAGAGGTGGATCGACTTGACGTCTCCGCGCCGCCCAATCGCCGTCTCGAGCGAGGGCAGATACAACGCGAGGCCCGTACCGAGCATGGCGAAGAACGCCACGGCATGTACCCAGTGCAACGCGCGCTCGGTGAGCGTGAAGCGTTGAACGCGCGCCTCGCCACCACGCACGTCGATCGTCGTCACGGCGCGATCCCGAACACCGCGTTCGAACGACCGACCCACGCGTCGCGGTCATATCCGCGCTGCTCCCAGTAGCCATCGACGGCCTTAGCCTCCAGCGTGATGCTTGAGACCCACTTGACGTTCTTGTAGCCGTACATCTCCGGAATCACGAGCCGCACCGGGGCACCGTGTTCGCGCTTCAACGGCAGACCGTCCATCTCGTAGGCGAGCAAGACGTCATGCAGCGCGGCCTGCTGTCGCGTCAGCGTGTCGTCGTAGGGCTGCTCGGCCGAGACGAAACGCAGCGCGGTCGCGCCAGCATGAGGCCTCGCCTGATCGAGAACGTCGGAAAGGCGGACACCCGCCCAGCGGACGTCCTTGATCACCCAGCCCGTCACGCAGTGGAACGTCGAGGTCTGCTCAACACGCGGAAGCTGCTTCAGGTCGGCGTACGAGAGATTGAGTGGTTGCTCAACCATGCCGCCGACGTTCAGCCGCCAGGTGGCCGGATCGAACTTCGGCATCGTGTCCGCAACGGTGTAGATCCGCCACCCCGAGGTGGGGATGACGGTCGAAAGCCCGGTTGAATCGGCTACCGGATTGACAATGCGGCTCACGACGTTCGAGATCGGGCCACCCCAGACGACTGAGGCAGCGCCCAGGCCAAGCACGCCCAGGAAGCCGTAGCGGCCTACAGGACGACCACCCAGGTGTTCGCGGGGGATCTCTTTTCGCGGCGTGTCGGGCGAGTGCATACCCATGGTGTAGCCGACCTCGGTTACGGATTCCTTACGCCGATGCCAAGCAATCATGGCGCGGCCTCTCTATCCTTCCCCCTTCATGGCGAAGAAACCCCGTACTCCGGCTCCGCCCACCCAAGGGCCGAAGCGCCGCGACAGCTCTGCAAACGCCGGTGGCTCACCCCTCCAGGCTGTGCCGGTGTGGGCGTTCCTCGCCGCCGGCGTGGGCGTGCTCGCGATCGTCGCGGTGATCGTCATGTCCAGCCTTGGCGGCGGTTCGAAAAAGGTCGACCCGGCTGCGCTGAAGGCGACCATGGCCGCCGCTGGCTGCACGCTGCGCGACGTCAAGCCGTATCCGCCGAAGGATGGCCAAAACTTTCATAACGACGTGCCGACGCTCACGTCGCCGACCCACTGGAGCACGTTCCCGCCATCTGCCGGTGGCCACTATGCAGCGTGGGCCGTCTGGGGCTTCTATCGCGCCGCAGTGAACCCGCGCCAGGTAGTCCACAACGAGGAGCACGGGGCCGTCGTGATCTGGTGGGGGCCGCAGGTTCCGTCCTCGACCGTCGACCAACTTGAGAAGTTCTACGGCGAGGTGCCGAACGGCATGTTTGGTACCCCGATTGCCGGTCTCGGCTCGAAGATCGCCCTTACCGCCTGGACGGGTGATTCAAGCCGGTACTACCAAAATGGGTACTACGGCATTGGGCACGTCGCGACCTGCACACACTTCGACGAGAAGGCTTTCGTCGCCTTCCGGGACGCGTACCGCGACAAGGGCCCCGAAGGCACACCGGCGTCGTACAACGACCCGGGCATGGGCCCACAGTAGGTCGGACGCGCTCTAGCTTGCTACGAGCCGGTGTCTATCGCCGACTCGCGACGTCGCTGCGGAGCGCCGCCACGCTCGCACCTCTCACCTCACGTCTAAACACCCGCGTTCGGGTGCTTCGCTCATCGCTCCTGCCGATGCTGCAGACCGCCGGCGCGGCAGGCCTCTCGTGGCTTGTCGCCCGTGACGTGCTCGGTCACCACAACGGCTTCTTCGCGCCGGTTGCTGCACTTGTCGTCCTCGGGCTTGCGCCAGGAACACGTACCCGTCGTACGGTCGAGATGGTCGTCGGCGTCGCGGTCGGCATTGCGGTCGGCGATGTCTTCATCTCCGCGACGGGCTCAAACCCCGGTTCCGTTGCGCTCGTCGTCTTGCTTGCAATGGGAGCCGCGATTCTCGTCGGAGGCGGTCCGCTCGCAGTGAGCCAGGCCGCCACGTCCGCAACCCTCGTGGGCACGATCATGCCCCCGAGCGGCGTGGGCCTCGTGCCGACACGCTTCGTCGACGCGCTCGTTGGCGGTGCGATCGGACTGCTCGTCTTGGTGGTCGCTCCGCGCGATCCCGTGCGCCTCGTCGAGCGTACCGCCCGCCCTGTATTTGCTCAGGCAGCCGCAACGCTCGACGACGTCGCAACCGTCCTCGCGTCACGTGACGTCCCCGGTGCGATGCGCGCGCTCGGCCAGGCCCGCAGCTTGGATGAGCTCGCGACGCGTCTGACAGACGCCGTGGTCGCAGCGCGCGAGATTGCGCGCATCTCGCCGTCGCACTGGCACGATCGTTCAGCCGTCCGTCGCTACGCGAAGGCCGCGCCACACCTCGATCTGACAATCCGCAACGTCCGGGTGCTCGCGCGCGCAGCGGTGCGAGCTGCTGAGCTTGGGCCACCGCCACCGCCGCGAATCGCTGCGGCGATTCGCGATCTCGCTGGTGCGCTTCGCCTCGTCGGGGTTGACCTCGCGACCGGAGCTCGCCGCGAGGATGCCGAGACGCTCGTCCTGCAGGCCGCCGCCGGTGCGAGCCGCGCACTCGATGAGCGGCCCGGATTCGCCGTTGACGTCCTGATTGGCCAGATCCGATCGCTTGCTGCGGATCTTCTGGCTGCGCTCGGCGCTGAGCCGAGTGTAGCGGTCGATCGTGTGCGGCGGGCAGCTGAAGGGACGGGTCTTGCGACCCGTCCCCCTGAAGCCATCTGACCGCTATCCGGTTGCGCCGGGGTACTCGCCGAGGGTCACGCGGAGCGACCCGGACGTGCCGCTCTGATGCGTCACCTTGATCGTCACGGTCTTACCCGGTGAGAGTCCCGCGAGAACCGAGCCAAGGGCGTCGGAGCTCCCGGTTGCCTGACCGTCGACCGACGTGATCACGTCGCCGACGATGAGGCCAGCCTTCGCGGCGGGGCCACCAGCGGTGACCGCACCGACGTAGACACCCGAGCTGGTATCGCCGACCTGGATGCCGAGGTAGGCCCGATGCGAGTTCACGACATGGCCGCTTTGGATGATCTGCTTGGCGATGTCGACGACATCACTGCTCGGGATTGCAAAGCCGATGCCGGCTGCTGCACCACCGAGCTGAGGATCCGACGCAGCGAGCGTCGGGATGCCGATCACACGACCTTCGATGTCAACGAGCGCGCCGCCTGAGTTGCCTGGATTGATCGCGGCACTCGTTTGGATCGCATTGCGAAGGACGTACCCGTTGCCTTCGGGCTCGTTGCGTCCGAGTGCGCTGACAACGCCTTCGGTGAAGCTCGACTGCAGCCCGAGCGGGTTACCAATTGCCATTGCAATGTCGCCGACCTCCAACTTCGAGGAGTCAGCAAACGCGGCTGGCGTCAGGCCGCCGCCTGTGACATGGACAACCGCAAGGTCGTCCTCAGGGAACGTTCCGACGAGCGTGCCTTTGAGCTGTCGCCCCGCCGCCGTCGTGACGGTGAACGAAGTGGAACCACTGACCACGTGGTAGTTCGTAACGATGTTGCCCTTGTTGTCGAAGACGATTCCGGATCCGAGGCCCGAGCTGTCTTCGATCTGCACAACGGACTTGCCTACACGCTTGTAGACCGACACGAATGCGTTCTGAAGCGCGGTCGCGGGCGACGCCGCAGTCGCTGCATCACTCGCGCTGTGCGACGACGTCGCCTTCGCGGTTGTGAAGCCAACGAGAAGCGAGGTCGCAGAGATTGCTGCGAGGGGAAGGACTAGCCGATTTCGGTTCATGCTCGTCTTGTACCCCTGCGCTGCACGCCCGGGCGTAAGAAGTTGCTAAATCGGCTGTGAAGTTATGAAGGGCTTTTGCGTGGGTTGTGACACGCCCCCCGCCTGCTCGACGGTGACGGCGACGATCGCACCCGCCGGAACGGCATGTTCAAGCTTGATGACGAAGGTTCCGGAACCGCCCGCGAACACGCCGGCGCGCGTCGCCTTGCCACCCGCGATCACCCATGCCTCATAGGTCTTCCCAGCGGGAGCGGAGCGAAGGTCGCTCAAAACCAGGGCACCAGACCCGGAGTAGCCGACGACGACCGAGCCAGTCGCGCCGCTCACAGGAATCCCACGCATGGCCGTCCGGGCGTCGCCGAGTTGGTTACGCAACGAGACGTTCCAGGCGAGCAGACCGACCACCGCGACCGCAGCGACAGCAGCAACCGCGGCGACGGGCCGCGCCCAACGCGGGCGCAGTGGAACAACATTCGTCCGCTCGGCACGAGCGGCGTCGAGGATGCGCTCGCGCAGATCAGATGCGGGCGCTGGCTCAGGCCCAGCTGCATAGGCAAGCGCCTCCGCAGCCCCTTGGAAATGGGCAAGCTCCTCCCGACACTGCTCGCAGTGGGCAAGGTGCGCCTCGTACGCCTCAACCTCGTCGGGCGAGAGCGCATCGAGCGCGTAGGCGGGTGTCAGATCGTGGAGTGACTGGCTTTCCATGGCTCTCCCTGGGCGGGATTGTCGAGCAGTTCGCGGAGCCGTGCGAGACCCGCAAACATTCTGCTCTTGATGGTGCCGAGCGGTTCGCCAAGACGTTCGGCGAGCTCGGATTGGGTGAATCCTCCGTAGTAGGCGAGTTCGATCGCCTCACGTTGTTGGTCTGGGAGCTGCTTCAACGCGGCCTGGACGCGCTCCCGTTCAAGGCGCAGCCATGCGACGTCCTCCGCCGACCCGTCAGGCGTGGCAGCGTCGTGATCGTCAAGCGGATCGGTACGC
>CAIWTI010000164.1 GCA_903915545.1 uncultured Actinomycetes bacterium
ACCCTCCGTCACGGTCGGCGGCAGCGCGCGCTACCTTCGCCGGATGCGCCGAATCGCCCTTGCTGCCGTCGCCGCACTCGTGTGCGGTGCCGTGCTTGTCGGGTGTGGCGGCTCGGGCGGCCATCGTCTGCTCGTCGGTGGCGTCGAGGACGCCGCCAAGTGGGGCGATGCACCGGGGAAGATGGCGCTTGCCAAGAAGGCTGGGTACGGCGCGGTCGTTGTGAGCGCCGTGTGGACGCCGCCCGAGAAGGCGCCAAGTCCTGAGGTCTTGGCTGGCCTGCAGAACGCGGCGCGAGCGGCGAAGTCTGTCGGTATCGAACCGATCGTCGCGGTGTACTGCTTCGGGCGCGACGCCCCGTTGTCGGATGTGACGCGCGGTGCGTTCATCGACTTCGCGGTCGCGGTCTTGCGCGCTGTTCCCGAGTTTCGGACGATCGAGATCGGCAACGAGCCGAATGCGCCGCTCTTCTGGCAGCCGCAGTTCGGGCCCGACGGGTCTGACGCAGCCGCCAGCGCGTACTTCCAACTCCTCGCCGAGGGATACGACGCGGTCAAGGCGTGGGACTCCGGGATCACGGTAATCGGTGGCTCGTTGACCGCCCGCGGCTCAGACAATCCCGCTGCGGCCCGCAAGAGTCACTCGCCGTCGTCATTCATCGCGGATCTCGGTTCGGCCTGGAAGGCGAGCGGACGCAAGGTGCTTCCATTCGATGTGTTTTCGATCCATCCGTACCCCGAGTACGCGAGCATCGGACCCGCGCTCGCGCATCCGCGCACGACCTCGCTTGGCATCGCCGACTACGACAAGCTCGAAGCGCTCCTCACGGATGCGTTTGGCGCACCTCAACCCGTGGCGTACAGCGAGTTCGGGGAAGACACGGTGGTGCCCGCCGATGAGGCGAGTGCCTACACCGGAACCGAGCCGCCGTCGACGCACGCGGTGACACCTGAAGCGCAGGGCGCCGACTACAACGTCGCAATCCACCTTGCGGCCTGCCAGCCCCTCGTGCGCATGCTCCTGTTCTTTCACGTCAGCGATGAGACGCAACTCACCGCGTTGCAGACGGGCCTCTACTGGGCAGATGACCGGCCAAAACCGGATCTCGAATCCGTGGCAACTACTGCACAGGCCGCGCGGAACGGAAAGCTAAGCTGTCACGCATGAGCGACCATTCTGCTTCAGAAAACGGCTCCGGCCAGGGTGGCGGCGGCCAGTACATCGCCTACACCTATTACCGCGTCGATCCGGCGTGGCGTCGTCTTCCTGTCGAGGAGCGCGCAGCCGCCAAAGACGCGTTCGCAGAGACGCTCGACGAGTTCGCGCCCCAGTTCGAACATCTCCGAACGTATTCGGTCACGGGCGTTCGCCCTGAGTGCGACTTCTTCACGTGGAAGATCACGTCACGCTACGACCTGCTCGGGGAATTCGGTGCCGCGTTGAACGCCACTCCGCTCGCGGGCTGGCTCTCGACCCCGTACTCGTACCTCGCGACAACGAAGGCGTCGCAATACACAAGCGCTCGCCGCGCACGCAAAATCACGCCGCAGGGCTCGAAGTACCTCGTCGTGTATCCGTTCATCAAGACTCGCCCGTGGTACTCGCTTCCCGCAGCCGATCGGCAGCGCGCGATGGACGAGCACATCCGTATCGGTGCTGAGTACCAGTCGATCCACAACCACACGACGTACTCGTTTGGCATCGACGACCAGGAGTTCATGACGGCGTTCGAATGTGATGAACCCGCCGACTTCATGCACCTGATGCTGACGCTCCGCGAAACGGAGGCCTCGCGGTACACCGAGGTCGACACGCCGATCTTCGTCGGGCAGCACATGGATATTCGCGCCACGCTCGACCGCCTCGACGGCGTCAACGCCCACGTCACCGCCTAACCCGCGGTCGAATCCCGCTTGACCGTAGCGCCGGTTCGCCGGCGCTACGTGTTTAAGGGGTGCGTCAGTACCGGCTGCGGTCGCGCCAGATGCGCACAGCGACGAACACGGATCCCACCGCGACGAGCAGGAACGTCAGCGCGTCCAGCCCGCGCAGCGAGGCGAGCGAGAACCAGCCGATGTCGGCAACAAACAAGGCGATCGCGGCGTAGAACACGCGCTGCTGCCGGTCGGGCCACATCGAGATCTCGCGTCGCCCGAAGTCGCGCCACACCATGTAGGCAACGACGGCCATCGCGATCAAGAAGACGAACTGGAGGATCGTCGACGCAGTTGCGAGCGCTGTCTGCGCCTGCAAGACGACGATCACGATCGCGATCAGTGCGATCACGCCAAGGCCACGGACGAGAGGTGGAATGCGATTCATGCGGTCATCCAGCCTCGCACACCGAGCGCGGCCGCGACGAGTGCAGCGCCCCCGAACCACGCGAGGCGTGCCCGTGGCTGCGGCGGTGCGTACAACCAGGGCGAGAGGACGGCCGCCAGCGCGAACGCGCCGTAGGCGTAGTGCAGCTTGTCCTTCACGTGGTGGTGGCCCGAAAGCAGAAGCAACCCGAGTGCCGCCTGCGCGATCACGACGGTCTGCGCAAGCGCGATCAGCTGCGCGAGCCACGGCGGGGCCGTGCCCCTCCGCCGGAAGACGAGTGCGGAGATCCCTGCGGCACCGCAGACGAGGATCAGTAGCGCGGCGACGATGTGGTGGGCGGCTAGCATCGGAAGCCACCCTAGCGAGAGGAGCCATCCGTGGTCGAAGCAGGAACACCCGCCCCCGATTTCACGCTCGGCACCGATACCGGCGAGACCGTCACGTTGTCGAAGCTCCGCGGGAAGCCGGTCGCTCTCTACTTCTATCCCAAGGACGACACGCCGGGATGCAC
>CAIWTI010000165.1 GCA_903915545.1 uncultured Actinomycetes bacterium
GACCTGCTCGGGCCGCGAGGCCCCGATGATCGCCGAGGCGACGTTCGGCTCGCGCAGCGTCCAGGCAATCGCAAGCTGGGCGAGCGAGATGCCGAGGCCCTCAGCGATGGGGCGGAGTTGCTGAACGCGCGTGAGTGTGTCGTCGGATCGGAAGTGGCCCATCCAGCCGCCAATCTCGTCGTTCGCCGCGCGCGAGTCTGCGGGGGGAGGCGATCCCGGCAGGTACTTGCCGGTAAGGACGCCCTGTGCGAGCGGCGACCAGATGATCTGCGAGATGCCGTTGGCAGCGCACACCGGGATCACTTCTTCTTCCGGGACGCGCCACAGGATCGAGTACTGCGGCTGCGACGAGACAAACTTCGCGACGTCCGGGACCATGTCGAGGGCTGCCTGAATCTGCGGCGCCGTCCATTCCGAGAAGCCGATGTAGCGCACCTTGCCGGCGCTAACGATCTCGGTCAGCGCCTCCATCGTCTCCTCAAGCGGTGTCTCAGGGTCGTAGCGGTGGCACTGATAGAGGTCGACGTAGTCCGTCCGCAGGCGGGCGAGCGAGAGGTCAATCTGCTTGTAGACCTGCTCGCGTGAGAGACCCCTGTCGGTATCGGTCATCGGCCAAAAGAGCTTCGTGGCCAGGATGTAGGAGTCGCGCGGGCGGTTGGCGAGCGCGCGGCCAAGGAACTCCTCAGCTGTCCCCTTGCCGTAGATGTTCGCCGTGTCGATGAAGTTGATTCCCGCATCGAACGAGGCGTCAACGCACGCGAGGGCGGGCGTCTCGTCGACCGCGACGCCGTAGGTCAGCCAGGAGCCGAGGGAGATCTCCGAGACGTGAAGGTCGCTATCGCCAAGCTGTCGGTATCGCACTCGCGCATTGTTCCCGAGATGCAACACCCGCCGTCGGGGTGCCTGCGTACAGTGGCCATATGGCCTCGAAATCGAAACCAGCACCGATGCAGCACGTGTGCACCGAGTGCGGAACGATCTCCGCACGTTGGCTCGGGCGCTGCCCCGGCTGTGGCGCGTGGGGGACGCTGCTTGCCGAGTCGACCGAGCCCACGCGTGGCGCCGACCCGTCGCGCGCCCGGCCGCTGCTGCGGCTTGTCGATGTCACAACCGAAGACGTCCAGCGGATTTCGACTGGCGTTCCCGAGCTTGACCGTGTGCTCGGGGGCGGCCTGGTTCCCGCGTCGCTCGTGCTCGTTGGCGGTGAGCCTGGCGTCGGCAAGTCGACGTTGCTACTCACGGCGCTCGGTGCGATCTCGCAGACACGACGTGCTCTGCTTGTGACGGGTGAGGAGTCAGCGGCGCAGGTGTCGCTGCGCGCCGCCCGACTTGGTGGCTGTGACAACGTCGAGATCTTGGCCGAGACAGAGCTCGAAGCCGTGTGCGCCACGCTCGAACGCGAACGCCCTGACGTGTGCGTGATCGACTCCGTGCAGACGCTGTGGTCGAGCGAGGTCGGCTCAGCGCCCGGGTCGGTAAACCAGGTCCGCGAGGCAGCGTCTCGGTTGTTGCGGGTGGCGAAGGAGTCGGGCGTGGCCACGTTCCTGGTCGGGCACGTTACGAAGGACGGGTCGGTCGCCGGGCCGCGCGTGCTCGAGCATCTCGTTGACTGCGTGCTGCAGTTCGAAGGCGATCGCTACAACGCGCATCGCGTATTGCGCGCGGCCAAGAATCGCTTTGGCTCGACGAACGAACTTGGCGTCTTCGAGATGACGGGCGAAGGACTTATTGGTGTCCCCGACGCGTCCGCCGTATTTGGCAAGAGCGAGGTGGGGGAGATCGGCGCGGCTGTCGTCTGCGCGCTCGAGGGGACGCGGCCGATCCTCGTCGAGATTCAGGCGCTCGTATCGCCCACCGATCTCGCCATGCCGCGGCGTGTTGCAACCGGAGTTGATCCAAAGCGGCTCGCGATGATTGTCGCCGTGCTTGCACGCCATGCGGGCCTGCCGCTTGGCACGGCTGATGTGTTCGTCAATGTCGCCGGCGGGCTGCGGATCGACGAGCCCGGCGCCGATCTTGGGATTGCGCTTGCGATCGCCTCGGCCGCGCGGAACGTTCCCGTGCGTCCCGACCTCGCGGCGTTCGGTGAGATCGGCCTCACCGGCCGGTTGCGCCCCGCCGCTCAGGCCCCGCGGCGACTCGACGAGTGCCGCAAGCTCGGCAGAAACGCCGTTCTTGCTCCGGTCGGGACGGAGGGGGCGCCGCTGACTGCCGATACCCTGCGGCGTGCACTCAGCGTGGCGCTCGC
>CAIWTI010000166.1 GCA_903915545.1 uncultured Actinomycetes bacterium
CTCGCCTCACGCGACGTCGTCTCGCGCTCAGAGCAGACCGAGATCGACGAAGGTCGGGGCATCAACGGCAGCGTCATGCTCGACCTGCGCCACCTCGGTGCCGAGCGGATCATCTCGCGCCTCCCGGGTTCACGCGAACTCGCGATGACCTACGCCGGTGTCGACCCGATCTACGACCCGATCCCCGTTCGGCCAGGTGCCCACTACCACATGGGTGGCGTCTCGACCGACATCCACGGCAAGACCGAGCTTGAAGGTCTGTATGCCGCTGGCGAGGTCGCGTGCGTCTCGGTGCATGGCGCCAATCGCCTTGGCGGAAACTCGTTGATGGAGACGATCACCTTCGGTCGCCGCGCCGGCCGCACCGCCGCTGAGGACGCCCACTTCGCGCCCGACGCCTCTGTGCCCGAGTCCGCGCTCGCCGATGCTGAGCGCGAAATGAAGGAACTGATGGGCCGGTCGGGTGGCGAGCGCCCCTGGCAGGTGCGCGAAGAGCTCGGTTCCTCGATGCTCGAAAACTTTGGTGTCTTCCGCCGCGAAGACCAGATGGCGAACGAGGTCGAAATCATCGACAAGCTTCGTCACCGCTACGAAAAGGTCGTCGTCGAAGACAAGGGTGGCGTGTTCAACAGCGACTTCACCCAGGCGATCGAGCTTGGGTACTGCCTCGACCTCGCCGCATGCATGGTGCAGGCAGGTGCCGCGCGCAAGGAGAGCCGGGGCGCCCACGCGCGGCCACACGACTATCCGACGCGCGACGACGAAACCTTCATGAAGCACTCGGTGACACGCTGGGTCGATGGCGGCCCGAAGCTCGATTACGCGCCCGTCACCGTGACGAAATGGCAGCCCACCGAGCGGACGTATTGATGCGGCGGATGCTCTTGCTGGCGCCGCTCTGTCTCATCCTCAGCGCCTGCGGCTCAGCAAAGAAGCCGGCAACGTTCGCCGACGCGGTCGCGAAAACCCAGAAGCAGAGCACCGAGCACGTGGCCATCCAGCTCTCTGTGGTTGCGCGGGGCCAGACCCTCGTGTTCTCCGGTGGCGGCGACTTCGACCAGAACGGCGCCCGCGGCAGTTACACGACGTCGCTTTCAAGCGGCGGTCAGAAGATCGAGTTCGACGAGATTCTCGACGGGACGAAGCTCTATGTCAGCTCGCCCATGTTCACCTCGACGCTGCCGTCGGGCAAGAGTTGGCTGATGTACGACGCCGCGGTGCCGACGAGCGCCGACGGCTTCAACTTCAACGCCCTTACGGGTATCAGCCCGGCCGCCGTGCTCGCACTGCTCGCCGACACAGCCCCGCCACAGATGCACCTTGGTGCCGCGACTATCGATGGCGCAAAGACCATCCACTGGCAGGCGACCTACGACACCTCGAAGCTCCCGGCGGCGACGCAAAGCAGCGTCGACCCGGTCTACAAGACGTTCGACGTCTGGATCGACGACAAAGGCCTGGTGCGCAAGGCGGCGATCGACTTCACCGCCAAGCAGGCTCGGAACTCCGCCAACCGCGCGCATGTCACACTCACACTGACACTCTCGAACTTCGGTTCGGCAGTGTCTGTTCCCATCCCGACCGCGGCCGAAACGGTCGACGCAACCGCCGCAGCCGGCTAGCCCGGCCGCCCGTCACGACGAGGTAGAGACGATGAAGGTAGCTCTCAAGATCTGGCGTTCGAACTCCCAGACGGGCGAGCGCGCGCTGCGCGAGTACGAGGTTGATGCTCCCGAGTGGGCGACGCTCCTTGACGTGCTCGACCTCGTGAAGGATCGCCACGACGGTTCGCTCGCCTACCGGAAGAGCTGCCGGATGACGATCTGCGGTTCGTGCGGCATGCGGATGGATGGCAAGACCGTGCTCGCCTGCCGCACGCGGATGTACGAGATCGCCGAGGCCGGCCACATTCCCGTCATCTCAGCGATGGGCAACATGCCGGTCGTCAAAGATCTCGTCACCGACATGGACTCGTTCTGGGAGAAGTTCAAGGCGGTGAAGCCGTACGTGCAGCCGGGCTACATCGAGCCGCCAGGTGGCCGCGAGCACATCATCAGCCGCGAGCAGATGAGCGCGATCCACAAGGAGTCGCTCTGCATCAACTGCGGCTCGTGCGTGTCGGAGTGCAACGCGATGGAATCCGATCCCGCGTTCCTCGGCCCGCACGCCCTCGCGAAGGCGATGCGCTTTGTCGGCGATCCCCGCGACTCAAAGCGGATCGACCGCCTCGAAGAGGTCAGCGGCCACAACGGCATCCACCAGTGCACCCGCTGTTACTACTGCAACGAGCGCTGCCCGAAGGGTGTCGACCCGCGCGACGCGATCGCGAAGCTCTCCGCTGAGGCGATCAAGGAGAGCATCGACAGCGACATGGGCGCGAAGCACGCCAAGTGGTTTGTGACGTCAGCCAAGACGACCGGCTGGCTGCGCGAGACCGAGCTCGTGCCGAAGACGCAGGGTGTGCTCGCCTCGATCAAGCAGGCGAAGTTTGCGCTCGAGCTTGCGCGCCACGGCAAGGTGCCGCCGCCGTTCCCGCCGCACGTCGCGAAGAACGTGAAGGAGGCGCGCCGTCTGCACGGCATCGTCGCGCGTCAGGGCCGCAACGGGTTCGCCGGCATCGTGCAGGGCGAGCAGGCGATGGCAAAGCTCGAGCACGGACACACAGGACATAGCGACCGCGATCCGTACGGTCCCGGGTCATTCCCGCGGCCGTACCTCCCGGGCGAGAAGCGGGAAGGGGCAAAGGCATGAAGCAGGTTGCGTACTACAAGGGGTGTCTCGCCTCGCTGTCAGCGAAGGAGCTCGACACATCCACCCGTGCGCTCGCTCCGAAGGTCGGCCTTGAGCTGATCGAGCTTGAGTCGGTCACGTGCTGCGGTGCTGGCGATATTCACGAGGCCGAGCCCGACTACTACCTGCATTTGAACGCGCGCATCCTTGCGTACGCGGCCGCGACCGGCGCCGACACGCTGATGACGGTGTGCAACGTCTGCACCCTCAATCTCCGTCAGGCGAACTGGCAGCTCATGAACGACACCGAGCTGCGCGCACGGGTGAACGAGAACCTCGCGCAGGTTGGCGTCCAGCCATACGAGCGTGACATCGAGGTCAAGCACTTCCTGTGGGAGGTCGCTGCCGGTGAGGGCTACGAGAAGCTGAAGGTCGCTGCGCACCGCGGGCTTAAGGGCCTCAAGATTGCGCCGTTCTATGGCTGCCAGATTCTCCGGCCGTCGAAGCTGATGGGCTTCGAGGATCCGGATACCCCGTCGTCACTCGAGCGGATCATCGAGGCGTGCGGTGGCGAGGCACTCGACTATCCCGCCAAGCTCAAGTGCTGTGGCTTCCCGATCATTCAGGCCCGTGAGGAGACCGCGCTCGGCGAGCTCGTACAGCCGATCGAGCAGGCCTACGAGATGGGCGCCGACGCGATGGTGACGCCGTGTCCGCTCTGCCACCTTTCGCTTGACGCGTGGCAGTCGAAGTTGAAGAAGACGACGGGCAAGGACTTCAAGATGCCGATCCTGCACCTCTCCCAGCTGATTGGGGTTGCCGCAGGGATTTCCGAGGCTGATCTGCAGTTCAAGCGGCATGTCGTCTCGCTCGACAAGGTGATGGCGAAGCTCGACGCCTAAGGGCGTTCCGGCGCCTGCTCGGCCGGGACTACACTCGAAGCATGGACGGCCAGAACGTCATCTCGTCCGAGGTGACGGCGCGATATGCCGCTGATGCGGCACGCGAGGTGCCTGGAGTGACGCGCATCGTTGAGGGTGTGCGAAAAGGGGTGCGCGTTGGCGACGACGGTGCCGTCGAGCTTCACGTCGCGCTCGCCTGGGGCGAGTCGCTGCCGGCGGTCGCGGCCGAGGTTCAGACGCACGTGGCGGAATACCTCGCGCAGATGGCTGACGTTGCGGCCAGGGTCGTCAACGTTGTTGTCGAGGAGATCGATGGCCGCCCCTAAGATCGCCGGCTTGACGAAGCTCACGCTTGAGTCGGCCCCACCTGTGTGCCATGAGTGTGTGTGGTGGCAGACGCGCGGGTCGCGCCCGGTCGACAAGGATCGGTGGATGGAGCGGACGGAGATGGACTTTGGCGCGTTCGGAACCGTGTATGCCGACGGTGATGGCCGAGTGCTGGGTGTCATGCAGTACGGGCCGTCGCGGCTGTTTCCGCGTGCGGCGATCTTGCCGGGTGGGCCGCCGTCGCACGACTCGCTGCTTGTGACATGCGCGTTTCTCGTTGATGCGTCGAGTCCGTGGGTGTTGCAGTCGCTGATGCTTGCGGCGATTGGTGAGGCGCGCGACCGTGGCGCGACGTCGATCGAGGCGTTTGCTTACCGCTATCCCGAGGGGGAGCCGGCGTCGGAGCGCTTGCGGCTGCATCGCACGGTGTTCCCGGCCGACTTCCTTGAGGACTTCGGCTTCCGTGTTGTGCGCAGTGCTGGCCGCGCGGGCCTCGCGCGTCTTGACCTCGGTGGCCTTCGGCTCGTCGAGGATGAGAGCCGCGCCGAGCGTCTGCTCCGGGCCGTGCACGAGCGCCTCGTGCCCGAGCCCTCAGCGGCCCCGTTGCCGCCCGCGTAAGCGTTCGGGCGCGACATCTAGCGGGCAATCTGCGCCCGGTTCTAGCCGCGCCCTCCAATTGGGGACTGTCCCCAAGGCATGGCCTGAAAGGACGCCGAGGGCGCGGAGTTGCGCCGGCTCGCGACGGGCAATTACCGCTCGGATGTTGTGTGTGGCACCCTGGCGCGCGGCGCAAACGGTTGCGAATAAACGGTTTTGGGGTCGCGAGTTCAGAAGCCCAATGTTCGGCGAAAAGGGCTTCCGCGCCAGGTAGCAGCAAGGCGAAGTCATGCGGTTGCCCGCTCGAATTGCGAGCATTCGGAATCAGCGGGCCGCACGAATAGCGCGACGGAATGCGTAACGAAAAGGAGCGTCTAGCGCGATGCGAGCGCGGACACGAGCAGATCAGCGATCTGGATCGCGTTCAGCGCGGCACCCTTGCGGAGGTTGTCGCTCGCAAGGTGAAGCGTGAGACCGTAGTTGCCCTCGACCGTCGTGTCCTGGCGGATGCGACCAACGAGCACCTCGTCCTCGCCCGCGGCCTTGCCGGGGGACGGGAACTCTTCCAAACGAATCGACGGTGCGGCACCAAGGATCAACGTCGCGTCGGCAGCCGTCAGCGGCTCCTCGGTCTCGATCCACACGGTCTCGGCGTGCCCGACCATCACGGGAACGCGCACGCACGTCGCCTGGATCGCCAGGTCAGGCAGCTCCATGATCTTGCGGGTCTCCTCGCGGAGCTTCGACTCCTCGTCGAACTCGACACCATCAAACTCCCAATCCATGCGGAGGTCGTGATCCTTCGGCGCCTCGTGCGCAAGCTTGTCCATCGCCATCGCGCCCGCACCAGAAACCGACTGGTAGGTCGCGACTCGCACCCGCTTCAACCCGGCGCGTTCATGGAGCGGCTTCAACACGCACGTGAGCGGAATCGTGCAGCAGTTTGGGTTGGCGATGATGCCGTCGTGTTCGAGAGCGCGGTTCGCGTTCACCTCGGGTACGACGAGCGGAATCCCTGGCTCAAGGCGATACGCCGAGCTCTTATCGATCGCGACCGCCCCGCCTGCGACCGCATGCGGGACGAGTGCGAGCGATGCGCCTGTGCCGACCGAGAACAGAAAGATGTCGATGTCGCCGCGCTCAAGCGCCTCGGCGGTCGCCTCTTCGACGACGTAGCCGTGCACCTCTGTCCCAGCCGAACGCGCCGAGGCGAACACGCGCACGTGCTCGTAGCCGCGGTCGCGCAGAAGACCGAGGGTGACGGTCCCGACGGCACCTGTGCCGCCGACGACACCGATGCGGGGATGGCTCGCCATAGCCGTGACAGTGTAGGGACCGCGGCGAGGGGGAGTTCGCTACATCTCGCGTCGGCCCGAGAGGGCCCGGCCGAGAGTGACCTCGTCAGCGTATTCGAGGTCGCCGCCGACGGGCAGACCGCTCGCGAGTCGGGTCACGCGAACGCGGTCGCGGAGCCTGTCGGCAAGGAACGCTGCGGTGGCCTCGCCGGTCATCGTCGGGTTGGTCGCGAGGACGATCTCGCGCACGTCGTTCTGCTCGACGCGACGCATCAGCTCGTCGATCCGCAGGTCGCCAGGCTCGACACCGTCGAGTGGGCTGAGTGCACCACCGAGCACGTGGTAGAGCCCGCGGTACTCGTGGGTGCGCTCAAGCGAGATCACATCGACAGGCTGCTCGACCACGCAGATCGTCGTGTGGTCGCGGCGCTGGTCGAGACAGATCGCGCAGACCTCTTCCTCGGTGAGGTTGCCGCATTCACGGCAGAAACGAACGCGCTCCTTTACCTCTTCGAGTGCTGCGGCAAGTGCGAGCGCCTCATCCTTCGGGCGCTGGAGAATGTGGAATGCGAGCCGTTGTGCCGTGCGGGAGCCGACGCCGGGGAGTCGGGTCAGTTGGTTGACGAGGTTGTCGACCGATGGGCTGAACACGGAGAGGCATTGTGCCCACCCGTCCCGGTCGGACAGGCAGGGCGCGAGGCGGCGGCGCCGACTCGATTCAGTCGAGCTCGCGCGCGTCGAACGTGCTCTTCATCAGATCCATCAGCTGTTCTTCGGTGACCGGGCCGTCGTGCTCCGACTTTGCCTGCTCACGTTCGCCACCCGCAGCAAAGATCAGGGTGAGCCGCCGACCGGTTACTTCGTAGAGCGCATCCTTGAGCAGAGCTGTGTTCTTCGGGTCTTCCATCATTCCGCGGTGGAACGAGGCTGCTGGTGGGAACTCGATCGTGAGGATCTCGCCGTCGAACGATGCGACGTGCCCCTCTTGGAGCATCGCGGCCGTAGGGATCGAGCGTTGCTCCACCGCCGGGATGATCGCGCGCCGCCAGGCTTCCTGGAGGCGCTCGAAGTCGAGTGGGGGAGCCTCGCTGCTCACGATTGCTACTGCGGCGACGGGCGCCTCAGCAGCAGCTGCTGCGCCGGTGTCGGGTGGTGCCGCGGCCTCGACCGCTGGGGCCTCGCCTGCCGCAAGGGGCGGCGGGGTAGCTGCCGCAACGGGTGCCGACTCCACCGCGCGCGGCTTCGGTGCTGCGACAGCGGGCATCGTGCCTCCCGGCAGGTGGCCTGCACCGCTCTCCAGCCGCTCCAAACGGAACGCGAGCGATTCGCGTGAAAGATCGGAACCGGGACGCGTTACCTTGACGAGCGCGAGCTCGAGCGGCAGCCGTGGGTCACCGCCCTGGCGCATGTCGTCGACGGCAACGGCCAGCAGGTCGATCAGCCGAACGACTGTGGGTGCTGGCAGCTGGTTCGCCTGCTCGCGCAGCCGTTCGCGTGCCTCGTCGGTGACGGGCAGCGTGTCGGGAACCGAGCCCGTGTGCTGAACGAGCATCAGGTGGCGAAGGTGCTCAAGGAGGTCGATGACAAGGCGGCCGAGATCCTGGCCGCCCTCCGACAGCTCTTCGAGGAAGACGAGGGCGCCGGCGGTGTCGCCGTCGACGACCAGATCACACAGTCGGAACAGCACCTCGTCCTCGACTGCGCCAAGGAGCTGCAGTACGTCCTGCACGGTGATCGTGCCGCCCGTGGCCGAGGCGAGCTGGTCGAGCGTCGAGACCGCATCACGGAACGAGCCTCGAGCGGCGCGCGCCACAAGCGCGAGTGCCGCATCGGAGACGTCCATCTCCTCGCCGTCAGCAACGCGGCGCAGGAGCTTGACGATGTCGGGTAGACGCGGTCGAGCAAACACGAACGTCTGGCAGCGCGAGCGCACGGTGGCAAGCACCTTTTGGAGCTCGGTGGTGCAGAAGATGAAGATGAGGTGCGGTGGCGGCTCTTCGATCAGCTTGAGCAGCGCGTTCCACGCGGCATCGGTGAGCTGATGGGCCTCGTCGAGGATGTAGATCTTGAAGCGGCCCTCGGCGGGCTGCAGCACGACGCGGTCGCGAATGTCGCGGATGTCGTCGATGCCGCGCTGCGACGCCGCATCCATCTCGATTACGTCGAGCGACGTGCCGTTTGCGATCGAGGTGCAGACGTGACAGGTGTTGTCGGGGCTTGGCGTCGGGCCGTGCTCGCAGTTGATCCCCTTGGCGAGGATGCGGGCGAGCGACGTCTTTCCGGTTCCGCGGGGGCCGGCGAACAGGTAGGCCTGCCGCACCTTCCCCGTTGTGATGGCGTTCGTGAGCGTTCGAACGACAGCCTCTTGTCCAACGACATCAGCGAAGGTTTGCGGGCGATACTTGCGGTAGAGCGCGGCCACAGGTCGATCTTCGCAGATTCCCACCCATCGCCGCGCCGAGCCGACGATCCCCTTGTCGCAACCGCCAGCCGAAAGGGTGGTAAGGTCGGCCACGGTGTTCGAGCCGTCGTCGTCTGCATTCCACGCGCCCATTTCGGGCCTCTCCAGACTTCGCCCAGACTCGATGGAAAGCATTGAAAGTCCTATTTGCCTTCTATCTATTTCGGGCGTACGCTCGAACCTGCCCAAATCACGATCGGGAGACATCAACTTATGAGTCCATCACCCACCGACGGCACCAGCCTCGAGAAGAAAGAGCGCTGGGCCTCCGGAGTCACGCCGTATGCCGATATGGGGTATTACGACGCGGACTACGTCCCGAAGGACACCGACATCCTGGCGGCCTTCCGCATCACCCCTCAGGCCGGCGTTGACGCAATCGAGGCGGCAGCAGCCGTCGCGGGTGAGTCTTCGACTGCAACCTGGACCGTTGTCTGGACCGACCGCCTGACCGACCACAAGCACTACCAGGCCAAGGCCTACAGCGTGGAGCCGGTTCCTGGCGTCGAAGGCCAGTACATCGCGAAGATCGCCTACGACATCGACCTCTTCGAAGAAGGGTCGATCGCCAACCTTTCATCGTCGATCATCGGCAACGTCTTCGGCTTCAAGCCGCTCAAGGCTCTCCGCCTCGAGGACATGCGGATTCCGACGCACTACGTGAAGACGTTCCACGGCCCGCCGCACGGCATCGTCATGGAGCGCGAGTACCTCGACAAGTTCGGTCGCCCGCTTCTCGGCGCGACCGTCAAGCCGAAGCTCGGTCTTTCCGCCAAGAACTATGGCCGCATCGTTTACGAGGCGCTCGTTGGTGGTCTCGACTTCACCAAGGACGATGAGAACATCAACTCGCAGCCGTTCATGCGCTGGCGTGACCGCTTCCTCTACTGCATGGAAGGCGTCCAGAAGGCCGCGGCCGGCTCGGGCGAGATCAAGGGCCACTACCTGAACGTCACGGCCGGAACGATGGAAGAGATGTACGAGCGCGCTGAGTTCGCGAAGGAGATCGGCTCGGTCATCGTCATGATCGACCTGACGATCGGCTACACCGCGATTCAGTCGATGGCGAAGTGGGCCCGTGCAAACGGCGTATTGCTTCATCTCCATCGTGCAGGCCACGGCACCTACACCCGTCAGAAGACGCACGGTGTCAGCTTCCGCGTCATCGCCAAGTGGTGCCGCCTCATGGGTGTCGATCACATCCACGCGGGTACGGTCGTCGGCAAGCTCGAAGGCGATCCGAACACGACCGCTGGTTTCTACGACACCCTCCGCAAGGACTTCATTCCGGAGAACCCGCTTCACGGCATCTACTTCGACCAGCACTGGGCGTCGATGCCGGGCACGATGCCCGTTGCATCGGGCGGTATCCATGCCGGCCAGATGCACCAGCTCCTGCACTACCTCGGCGACGACGTCGTCCTGCAGTTCGGCGGCGGCACCATCGGTCACCCGATGGGCATCCGCGCAGGTGCAACGGCGAACCGCGTTGCAACCGAGGCGATGATCCAGGCCCGCAACGAAGGCCGGGATTACTACCAGGAGGGCCCGGACATCCTTGAAAAGGCTGCCAAGGGCTGCCCCGAGCTGAACGCTGCGCTCGAGGTCTGGAAGGACATCACCTTCAACTTCGAATCGACCGACACGCCGGACGTCCTCGTGACGCCGAGCATCGGCTAAGGGGAGACTGAGCGATGAAAATCACTCAAGGCGCGTTCTCGTTCCTGCCCGAGCTGTCCGATGAGCAGATCGATGCTCAGATTAAGTACTCGGTTCAGAACGGTTGGTCGATTTCGATCGAGTACACCGACGATCCGCACCCGCGGAACTTCTACTGGGAGATGTGGGGCCTTCCCCGCTTCGACCTGACGCCGGATCAGTCCGACGTCGTCATGCGCGAAGTGCGCGCATGCCGTGAGGCGTTCCCGCATGCGTACATCAAGGTCATTGCCTACGACGCCACTCGTGGCCGTCAGACAACGGCGTTGAGCTTCATCGTCAATCGCCCGTCGGTCGAGCATGGCTTCCAGCTCGAGCGCACGGATGATCACGATCGGGTTGTCCGCTACAAGCTGACGCACCTCAAGGCGTCGTCGGGTTCGGTCGGAGTGACCGGCGCGGCGATCCGCGGAAACGACTGAGAGAAGCACTCATGACACGCATCCCCTTCGGTAGCTCTGGCAACTCGACACCTCCGGTGCCGAGTCCGACTCCTAGCGAGTCGGCGCCGGCGGCTGCCGAAGGGGAGGCGGTCGTGCCTGCCGTCGTTGAGCCTCCAAAGAAGGCGACGGCAAACCTCCAGGCGATCCTGGAGGAGACGAACATCCAGCAGGTCTTGCGTGAACTCGATGATGAGCTGATCGCGCTTGCCCCGGTGAAGACCCGCATTCGCGAGATCGCTGCATTGCTGCTTGTCGATCGTCTGCGGAGCGAAGTCGGGCTGACGTCGGAGCGCCCGTCGCTCCACATGTCGTTCACGGGCAACCCGGGAACCGGCAAGACCACTGTTGCCATGAAGATGGCCCAGATTCTCCACCGGCTCGGCTACATCGAGAAGCCGGTTGTCGTTGCGTGTACGCGCGACGATCTCGTCGGCCAGTACGTCGGCCATACGGCGCCGAAGACGAAGGAAGTTCTTCGCCGGGCCTTTGGCGGGGTGCTCTTCATCGACGAGGCGTACTACCTCTACCGTCCAGAGAACGAGCGCGACTACGGCCAGGAGGCCATTGAGATCCTCCTGCAGGTGATGGAGGCTGAGCGTGACAAGCTCGTCGTCATCTTCGCCGGGTACCGCGATCGCATGGACACCTTCTTTTCGTCGAACCCGGGTATGGGGTCGCGCGTTGCGCACCACATCCACTTCCCCGACTACGACATTGATGAACTGCTTCAGATCACCGAGCTCATGCTTGAGCAGCAGTCGTACAAGTTCGGGGAGGGTGGCGATGCCGCGTTCCGCGAATACCTCGAGCGTCGCATCCATCGCCCGCGTTTCGCGCATGGCCGGAGCGTCCGCAACGCCCTCGACCGCTCTCGCCTGCGGCAGGCAAACCGGTTGTTTGACCAGGGCGACAAGGTTCTCACCCGTGAGGATCTGATGACGATCATCCCCGACGACATCCTGAAGAGCAGCGTCTTCGACGAAGACCGCGAGGCGGACACGTCCGCCCCCGCTGCCTGAACAGAGCAAGGAGCGACCATGGCCCGGCCGATCATCCTCGGCGTCGTCGGCGATTCGGCGGCAGGTAAGACGACTCTCACTCGCGGTCTCGTCCGCGTGCTCGGCGATCACAACGTGACGCACGTCTGCACCGATGACTACCACCGCTACGACCGTCGTCAGCGCGCGGAACGGCAGATCACGCCGCTGCATCCTGACTGCAACTACATGGACATCATGGCGCAGCACCTCGGCCACATGCGCGCAGGCGAGGCGTTCCTGAAGCCGGTCTACCAGCACACCGACGGGACGTTCGGCCCGCTTGTGCGGATCGAGCCGACGGAGTACGCCGTCGTCGAGGGTCTGCTCGGGTACTACAGCGAGTCTTTGCGCCAGAACTACGACGTGCGCGTCTATCTTGCGCCACCCGAGGAGCTCCGCCGCAAGTGGAAGGTGCAGCGCGACTGTTCGCGTCGCGGGTACACGACCGATCAGGTGCTCGCCGAGCTCGACAAGCGTGAGCCCGACTCGGAGGCGTTCATTCGGCCCCAGAAGGATTCGGCCGACATGGTCGTCTCGTTTCTCCCGAGCTCTGACGATCAGGAGCACCTCGATGTCGAGATGATTCTGCGTCCTTCGCTGCGTCACCCTGATCTGACGCCGCTCGAGCAGGCCGGCGAGAACTCGGGCATCCGCTTCAGTCGTGACGGTGACGACATCCACCTGTTCGTTTCGGGGCAGCTCGATCCGCAGGTCGCGCATGCGATGGAGGAGTCGATCTGGGAGAACCTGCACTTCGCGAGTCACCTGCGTACCGAACGGTTGGGTGAGTTCACGATCGGCACCGATCTGCACCGGTCGGAGTCGCTTGCGCTCGTGCAGCTTCTGCTGCTCTACCACCTCTTCACGGCGAAGGCGAGCGTCGCGCTCGGCGGCGCTGGCACCCGCTCAGCGTAGTTCTCCGAATAGGCGAAACCCCCCTTCGCGGGATATCGCCTGAAGGGGAGTGTCACCAGAATGTCATCAATGGATCGGCATCCCCTTCCGCCTGGACCGCCGCCACCTCCGCCGCTCGACGGTCGTGGTGCGGAGGAGATCATTGTGTGCGTCATCGCGCTGATCGTCGTGGCTGTAGCCGTGTACCTGATCGCACGCATCGTCGAGGGACGGATACCGTTCGGGGGGCGCCAGAGCGCGCCGAGCGATCCGCTTGAGGTCATCCGTGTGCGGTACGCGCGTGGTGAGCTCGGGCGCGAGGAGTACCTGGAAGCGTGGCTCGACCTGACGAGCGGAACGCCGCCGGTATCGCGGCGCCCGCCAGCGCCGCCAGCGGAGTAACGTCTCCTCAACAACACAGGGGAGACCACATGGCAGTCAAGCTCCACCGATGCTCAGTCCTCTGGGCAAAGTTTGGTGCCCATCCCTGCTGGCGCGTACAGCGCGAGCTCGATGCGAAGGGGATCAGCTACGAGATTGTGACCGGGCCACTCTCGCGGTCGAAGCGCGACGTCGTCACGCACCTCTCCGGGCAGTCGTCATTTCCCGTGATCGAGTTCGAAGACGGTTCGTTCTACCGCGAGCAGTCCAAGGACATGGCTGCGCGTATCAAGGACGGCAAGCTCTTCGATGGCCATACTGCCGCGCCGGTGGATGAGATCACCGTGATGTCTGACGCCGACGAGGGTGTCGACGCCGACGGGGCGTAGCGGAGGCTAGGCCGCGTCTTCGCCGAGGTCGCCGTCGAGGTGAATGTCGTCTGACAGCTTGAGGCGGTCGTGGACGACGTTCACCGCGCGCTGCACTTCGCTCGCCCGGATCACGCACGAGATGCGGATCGAGGAGGTCGAGATGATCTCGATGTTGATCCCGGCGTCTGCGATTGCTTCGAAGACGTCGGCGGCGACGCCGGGGTGGCTCTTCATGCCCGCGCCGATCACGGAGACCTTGGCGATGTCCGGGTCGATCGAGAAGCCGCCGGCGCCAACTTCGGCTGCGAGCTTCGCAAGGATCGGTTCGGCAGCCTGAATGTCAATCTTCGGCAGTGTGAACGAAATGTCGGTGTGGCCTGCGGCCGACACGTTCTGGACGATCATGTCGATGTTCACGCCGGCATCGGCGAGCGGGCGGAAGACGCGGACAGCAACGCCCGGCTGGTCGGGGACAGACTGGATCGTCACCTTCGCTTCTGAGGTGTCGTGCGCGATACCCGAGATGATGGGCTGTTCCAACATGTCCTCCTCGTTGACGATCCAGGTGCCTTCGGTCTCGTTGAACGACGACCGGACGTGGATCTTGACACCGTGATTGCGAGCGTACTCGACCGACCGCAGCATCAGCACGCGTGCGCCGTTGGCGGAGAGTTCGAGCATCTCTTCAAATGACACTTCGCGACGCTTGCGCGCCTTCGGCTCGATGCGCGGGTCGGCGGTGTAGACGCCGTCGACATCGGTGTAGATCTCACAGACGTCCGCGCTGACGGCCGCTGCGATCGCGACCGCTGTCGTGTCCGAGCCGCCGCGGCCAAGGGTTGTGACGTCCTTCGACGATGCGGAGACGCCCTGGAAGCCGGCGACGATCACGATCTTGTCATCATCGAGCGCCTCGATCACACGCTTGGCTCGCATGTCAACGATTCGCGCGCGGCCGTGGCTCTCGTCGGTGACGATGCCGGCCTGGCTGCCGGTGAACGACACGGCCTCGTGGCCAAGATCGTTGATCGCCATTGAGACGAGCGCGATCGAAATGCGTTCGCCGGCCGTGAGCAGCATGTCCTGCTCTCGCGGGTGCGGGCTGGGTGAGACTTGCTTTGCGAGATCGAGCAGCCGGTCGGTTGTGTCGCCCATCGCTGAGACCACGACACAG